>URIR01000004.1 GCA_900547955.1 uncultured Eubacteriales bacterium
CCCGAAGAGCTTTCCTGCTATCTCAACGAGCTGCGCCAGCCAGTTATAAGCTTTAATTCACAAGCGTCTTACGTTAAATACAAGCTATATCGAGTAGAACAAAGCACTCATACTCTTATTGGATGGGTTATGGGCGAAAGCGGCAAAACGCTCAGTATAACTGATTCTACCGCTGATTCAGGGGAACACAGCTATTATATTCTGCCCGAGCATAACGACGCTTATAGACACGGCCTGCCCCTTACAGGCAAAATAAGTCAAATTGTAAATATAAGCGTTCCATAGTCAATAAAATCAAATTACAATGCGTTTTTGCTTTTATTGCCCGCCGCGTCCGCTTTGTTGCGCAGTTTTTAAAATACGCTCGATATGTCTTCAATCGCGCGCCGTACGGCCACCACCTGGCTCTTAAGCAGAATTCTACAGCCACGGAGAAGGGTAATTTCCCAGTTTTGCAAGGATGCAGGGCGCAGAAATACCGCGAGTATTTAAGGACGACAACGCAGCAAAACCCAATGATTCACTCTTGGGCGGCGCATTGTATTATGATTATATTGTCTAAGCGTTCCTATAATTAAAGCGCGGATATTTTATATTCCGCGCTTCTGCTATTCAGTTTTTTAACATGCAATACAGCTGATAAATATTATCGCAGATAATTGTCGCTTTAATTGGATCCTCCTGCGCCTGCTCAATGGTTGTAGCGCCAGAAAGCACTAAAACGGTATCCATACCGCTGTTTATTCCGCAGGCAATATCCGTATTAAGCCTATCCCCTATAAATACCGCCTCTTCCCTTCCTATACCCGCCTGTCTCATAGCCATTTGAGCCATAAGCGGCTGCGGCTTTCCTATAACCCTGGGCCGTCTGCCGGTAGCCATAAAAAGCATTTCGCATAACGCTCCGCAATCGGGCACGTTAATTCCATCCATCGGACACATTAAGTCAGGATGCGTCGCTATATATTCAGCTCCGCTCTCAATAACTCTGCACGCATTCTCTATTTTCTGAAAAGTAAGCTGAGTATCAAAGCCCACAACAATGCAGTTAGTTTCAGGATAAGGCTTATCCCTGACGTCCAGACCGCATTCGCATAATTCTCTGCGCATGCCGTCCGTGCACAGGCCATAGATAACCCTCTCCCTTTTTGAGCTCAGTAAATAATGCGCGGTAGCCTGTAGAGAAGTCATAAAATCAGCCTTTTCAGCCGGTATGCACATATTTTGCAATTTGCCTATATATTCTTCAATACTCTTTGATGAATTGTTGGTTAAGAACATATATCTTGCTCCCGACTCTTTAATAAGGGATAAAAATTCTTTTGCCCCCTTAAAAAGCCTGTCGCCTAAATATATAGTGCCGTCCATATCCAGCAAAAACAGTTTTTTCTTTTTTAAATCCATACTAAACCCCTATCTATATGTTAAAAGCGCCCATATAAAAGGGCGCTTTTAACTGCTTTTAACTTTTGGTGGAGATGAGGGGGGTCGAACCCCTTACCTCTTGAATGCCATTCAAGCGCTCTACCAGTTGAGCTACACCCCCAGGCAACGTACACATTATACAGGCAACAGCCTTTATTGTCAAACAAAATTTTTAGTTTTCTTAACGCAATTATTCTATATATTAAAAAATAAACGAGCTGTATTATAAAAAATTCAGCTCGCCGCAACTTAAAAATTATATAACAGCCAATATCTATCGTTAATCACTCGTTCCATGAGATTTATTGTCAAAATCATTATATAGCCTGACTGGCTGCGCCTGACCAGCAAGGGTTTCATATGCTTCAACGCTTAATACAACTAAATCCCCTCTGCCGTTTTTTGTAATATACACAGGCAGCTTATATTTATGGCAGAACTCAGATATTTCGTTATAGTTATTTCGCAAATCAGAACTTGGCCTTATAGAAGGCATACCTTTCACCTCTTAAATAATTTTAGCTAAGCCAAACATAAACTAAAGCAAGCCTTGGAGACATTCAAGCCATTTGCGCTGTTCTGATAGCCGCAAAACAATATAAAAGCAATGGGCTGCATTAGCATGCCGGCCAATTACTAAGTTAAAATTATAATAACAAATTATTCTTAACAGGTCAAGTAGTTTATGGCTAAAAATTGACATATAATTTGTCGAAAAGCACGAATTCATCGCATATCATTAATAAAAAATAAGGAGTATTGTAAAATACTCCTTATTTATACTATTTATAAGCTATTAATTTTTAACCAGCCTGTATTTATATTCCGCATTTTTATCGCCATTGTGCGGAACATTATAAGTTAATTCATATGTGCAGCTATCCGAATCATACCAAGCCTGCCAGTAATCATTTCCCGTTACAGATTGGTCCACTTTAACCCACTCTTCCTGGACAAACTGCTCCAAGCTGTAGCCTGAATAATGCTTGACGTTAGTAAAGGTCAATGGCACATATCCCATACCTCCGGTAACAGTAATTTCTGCTACTGTTTTTCCGCTCTCCTGCTGCTCGACGCATTTTATATAAATAGGAGTATTCTTTTCCACGCTGCCCGTCTGAGCTGCAACCGTATATTTTGCGCCTACCGCATATTCATAAGCGATTTTGCTGGTATTAAAGTATTCGGCGGGCATATTGCTTATTATCTCGCTCGGTCCGTAATAATCGCTTTTGCTTACCGGCATATTAAGAAATTCTACCGTTCCCTCTACCGTACTGCCTTTTTTAATTGTATTTCCTACTGCGGCCGGCGGACTTAATTCAACAGCTACGCAAGGTATATTACCGTTCATTGTGTGATAAAAGCTTAGGCTGGGCTTAGTATATGTATTACCATTAAGCTGGGCGTTATATGAAATCACATTAAGCATCCTGTTCGCGCCGGGCGTAGCTTTATACAATACAGGCTCATATCCCATAAAAGCTACCCAAAGTCCATCGCCCTCCACATCTATGCGCTGCATTTTATTTTCATTGCCGACATAGCGAGCTTCATCCAGAACCGGCAGGTCAAAATCGCCTGAATATGTATCCTGCCCAAGGGTTATGGAAACAGTTCCGCCATCATTTCCTACGGCCATTGAGTCATAATGGTTATCATTGTAATCGTCTCCGCCGAATTGATAGAAAGCTAAACGCTCAAATGTGACGTCATCCAAAAAAGTATATTTAAACGTATGATAAACTCGAGAAACGTCGTTGGTGCGAGGCAGATTCGCCGTAAATTCAAACTCAATCTTTCCGTCAGAAGTCAAGCCGCGGTAAATAACCTCAGTAAGATTAGGCCCCTGCTTGCGGAATTGAGTGCGCACCCTTTTATATGACAGCATTCTTTCTCCGGCATACCGCGTGTATACGAGGAAATTGCCTCCGCCGACATTTTCCGTCCAATTATATTTGCCTCCGTAAATAGAAGTAACCAATAACGGCCGTATGTCGGTTATAAATCCCCGGTTATGCGTCATTTCTGCATCATAGCAGAAGGATTCGCCAAAGGAGCCTATTGAGCTGGATTCCCATTGCTGATAATTTCCGCCCCAGCCTGCAAGACAAAGCTGCGAATGGCTGGCGGCAAAAACTCCGCCCCACTTTGCATAGGTCATAGTAAATTCATAAGTCACGCTGCTCTTGGCGGGCACTTCAAGATAAGTATAGCCGTGAAACCAGGTGCCGGCCAAATAGCATTTAGGGTCAGTAGGCTGATAATTTACCGGCTCATGCCAATTTTTGCTCAGTTGTACCTGCACGCCTATAGGCTCCCCCGTTTCAGCGTCTCTTAAAAACGGCGAGCAGCCCAAAACTCCTAATTTATTATTTTTAATAAACTGAACTGGAATTTTTATAGCAGTATCCGAAGTATTCTCTATAGTAAATTTCAGCCTGTCCATTTCATCAAGGCGTTCCTCTTGATTAAAATCAGCTCCCATGTAGGTAAGCATATTATTTAAAGAGAAGCTTAAATAACCTTTTGTGCTGAATTCAACCTTTTGCTCGCGTCCGTTTTTGGGATGTATCTGAACAGCCGTTCCCACAGCAGCGGCATTTTTATAATACTCCTGAGCGTCTTTTAAAGACGCGGAAGCAGATGGAATAACTACGCAATTCATTCCCGTAAAATCAGTTTTTATCAGCTTTAAACCATCCATTGTGAAAGTTATGGTTTTAGACTGAACGTCCAGACTCATACTAGCGCCCGCTTGCTCGGGCAGCACAAAGGTCAACCCAAAGCCGTCGGCCTCTTTGGCAGTTATTACCTTGCCGTCATCGCTCTGTTCAAAAGCCGTATAATCAGCGCCCAGCGTCATTGAATATGTAATGGTAGTATCATGAGCTTCCCCTGTTTTGCTCCAAAGATAAAAACCCAGGGAAAAATATTTAGGCATAGCCGCTATTTCTACTCTGCCCGAAATATCAGATACGTCAGCAAATTCAAGATTCATTATATCAATGCACTGCATATACCGTCCCGATTCTATAATGCGGGATACCGCCGTACCATCATCGTCAATTGGAAATATGCCGCGCAGTTCTCTTTGCGCTCCATCCAGAGCTATAGAAAAATTCATGCCGTCAATAGCGCTTAACGAATCAATCAGCGTATTATCCTGAACGGCAGCCTCAGTTTGAGTTATCTCCTGCTTAATAGCGCCTATTTTGCTTATCCTGCCCTTGGTAGGCTCAATAGCCATACCGTAGTAGCCTGTTTGAATATTGAGTTGAGTGCCGCCGGCCATAGCCGCAAAACCGTCTCTCCACCACATATATGAATAATCGCGGACATCGGGCTGCTGCACATATTCGGTTACAGGAGAAATTTGAATCTTATTATTATCTTCTGACGGCGACGGAACAACGCCGTTTTGGCTTGCCGATGGAGAAGCGGCCGGACCCGCGCACCCAGCAAGCTGCATTCCGCAAAGCATGCATGCAGCTATCGATAATAATTTAAACCGTTTACTGTTCATGCGTTCTCCTTTCAAGGCGGATACCTGCGTCCGCCCATTAAAAGCGCTCGGGCACGTAATAAGATTTATACCGCAGCGCGTAAATTATAAAATTAGGGCGCAGAATAACAGTATACAGAAAGGAAAGAGAATTTGACTTATACAGGAATCAAACGCCCTATCCGGCTGCTCCCGTTTATCTGCGCCCGCTTAAATTGAATCGCAAACCACTTTTTACTATTTCTACAGTATTCTGCTTTTAAGCAAGAACGTTCTGCGCATCTTTAAGAGTATTATTCAGCACATCCTTTACCGAAGCAAAGAATACCGCAGGAGTCATGGAGCCGTCTATAAACGCTTCATTATATGAGAGATAAAGATTAGCTAGGCATAACTGGCTGCCGTCCACATCAAATGTGGGAGCGTTCCAGTATACGATAAAGGGCTGGGTAACAGTTTTGGATTTAAGCTGCTTAAGCACCTCTACCGATTGCTCGTCGCATGATACGCTGGTAGCGTCCAATTCAAAGGATGCTTGATTTTCCTCGCTGCTGGCCGCATATCTGGGAACGCAGTATTCGCTTAGAACCTGTACGGCTCCAGCGGGATTAGACGTTCCTTTAAATACGCAGTAAGGCACGAACCAATCGCGTATGGAAACATAATCGTCAGCCTTGGGGCCCTTGGGCACCATTATTATGCCATATTCAGGATAATTGCCTTCAGCCACCATCTTATTGGCGCGGTTGACATATGTCGTCATTAACGCCACCTTGCCCTCGCGGAATTTCACATCCTCAAAATCCCAACATTGCGAGAACATGACGTTCTGCTTGCCTAATTTTATGAAGAAATCCCAGGCTTCCAAGGCGTTAGGAGAATCTCCGGTAAACTGATAATAGCTCTTGCCCGTATCAGGGTCTTCAACCTGCGAGAGAATAGCGGCGTCATTGCTTGCAGTTAAATCCCACATGAAGAAATTATTCTCTCCAATATGTATGCCGTAAACCTCATTATCCAAATCGGTACAGGCAACAGCAATTTCTTCTAATTTATCCCAGGTCCATGTGCCGTTGTTGTACATTTCGTACATGTCCTCATCCGAATAGCCATGCTGCTCTAAAATGGCTTTATTAAAGAATGTTACATGGCTTAAGGATACTTCGTCAAAGCCTTCTGTATTGGGCACCGAAAAATACAGCGCGCCGTCAAAGGTAGTTATCTCCTGGCTTGAAAGGTCAAACCAATCGGGGTCGCTGAAATCAGCGTAATCGCTGTAATCGCTCAGAGGCTCCAAAATGCTGCCGGGCAGCTGGTTATAGTAATAATGATTATAAATGGTAAACGGTCCGCCGGCATTAAAAATATCGGCTAAAGGATTCCCGGCAAAAGCCGCCTGAGCAAAAGCTGTCGCCCAGTCTCCGCCCCCCTGCACATATTCTATGGTTATGCCGTATTTCTTTTGGTAATCATTGCGCCTGTTAATCGCAAAATCCCTGCGCCCCTCATCCAGCTCTGAAGCAAAGGGGTCGTTTGAATCGGTTGTGGAAACAGTAAAGTACCTATATGTTTCCCCTTCCTTAACGGCATTCTTCAATTGTTCGCTGCGCGGCCTGAGATAAATTGACTGTTCTTCAGCCGCCGCGCTGCCCGTAGCGTTTCCGTCAGGCGCCGGAGTAGCTGTAGCCGATGCGTCTCCGTCTGCGCATCCCGAAAAAAGTCCGAGAATAAAAACAAGACAAAGCGCACAGATTACTAATTTGCAGCCTTTTTTCATCATTCTTCTCCCTTATCTGCGTTTACGTGCAAACGCAACTCCGCCAAGACCGGCTATTGCAGCGACAGCATAAGCTACTACGCTCAAATCTCCTTCATCGCCCGACGGCTCCTTATCATCCTCTCCGCCCGGAGCGGGAGCTTCAGGAATATATTTGCCGCTGAAAGCATATATCTCGCCATAGGAAACACTTCCGCCAAAACCTACGCTGAATATAAGAGTCTGCACTACCATAGTATCGCTATTAAATGCGGCTGCATTCGCATCATTGCTTATAAAGCAGTCATAACCAAAATACACATAGCCTTTAAAATTAGCAGGAACAGTTATAGCAGACTGATTATTATCCGTAACATAATAGGTTTCAGCTTCTGTAACCTTGCCCTCCATATCTACAAGATAAACTATTTTCTTTTCCGCCATAATAAAATTGGTGCCGGCATCAGCAATATTAAATCCGCAGCAAATAACTGCGTCCGTTTCGCCAGCTTCCACATAGAAGCCTAAACCGTCGGCAGTCTTCAAAACATTCATTTGCTCCTCGTTAAAACTGGGAAACGCGCCCCAAATACCCGGAGCAATAACTACCAACCCATTGCTTACAGTTACTGTCTGTGAAAAATCAGGACCCCAGAAGCCTAAATCGGCAAAAGTCTTTTCTCCATCCTCCAGCTGAGTAAAATCAGTCAGAGCTGTGGTCTTAATTCCATTGGGCGTTACCGGAGCGGCAAGCGACGCCACGCCCAGGGTAAGCGTCAAAATAAGAGCCGCTAAAATTAAAACTGCTTTTTTCATATTGTCCTCCTAAACAAATTTTTTATATTAACAAGGCTGTCGGCCTTATTAAACAGAGTATCAATAAATAGAATTAATTATTAATTTATATCAATATTTCACTCACATATGTTACAAATATCCATATGCTAAAAGCTTTTAAATTTTAATCCGGATTAGCTAAACAAATATCGTCTATAACTATGTAATCAGCTAACGTGGCGTCGTTAAAGCGAATATCCATGCTTATGGTATCCACATTAATAAGCTCTTCCCGCGAAAGAGTTGTTTTTTCCCACCATTGAACCTGATTTTCCAAAGGATAATATACCCAGCCTTTAAAGCCAGCCGGAATATCCAGACTGGTATTTCCCGTGCCGTTAGTCATATTAACGTCGGCGGCGTCAGAAGTAAAGACTGGTTCTTCCTCTCCTTCAACTGTGACAAGCTTCGCTCCCTCGGGATTGAGGCAGCCGTTTTTAAGAGGGTCGCTTACAACAAGCACCACGGCAATGGAAACATCTGAATCTCCCTCGTTATTAATCCACATACGCAGATAATCGCAATCCTGAGACTGCTCAAAGCCGCCGGGCATGTTTCCTGCTTCTGAGTCAAGCTGCATGGAAATAACGCCGTGCGCCTGCTGAAACGCTATATCCATGCGCAGCCCCTTGCCTGACTGCGCTAAATCGCCTGTTGCAAAAGTAATTTCAGGCACCTCATAGCTATAATAGGATAAATCAAAGAATTCCATTCCGGCCTTTTCCTTCTCAAAATCCACAAGCATAACTCCTGAAGAGACTTGAATTTGTTCCCCAGGCTCAGACGAATCGCCGGAAGGAGAAGACGTACTGGAAGCCGACTCCGAACCGCCTGTGGGCGAAGCGGTAACTGAATTTGTAATAAGATTGTCTGAAGAGGGAGAAATCCCGGCGGAAGCAGAAGGCTGATTATCCCCTCCGCAAGAAGTGAACAACATAGACGTCAACAAAAGCAAAACCGAAAGCATTATAAACTGTTTTTTCATAACTGCTCTCCTCAATATTGATTTATGTAACTTCTAAAACTTATCATAGTATAATAACTTTACAACCCGTTGTCAATACTCTAGATAAAAATTTTTAACATAATTTTAATATTAAGCTTTACTTTTTATTGATATTTAAATCATAACTTAATTCGTGCTCTTTTTATCCAATACGACACACTCATATCCAAACGCAGGCAGCCTTCTGCGGCCCGAAAATACTCTCGCATTAGAAAATATCTCGTATCCGTCCGCAGGAAGAAAATACTCTCCTCCCCCGCAATTGCCGTTTATCGCTGTGATTATTTCATATTCGCCAGTCCTAGCAATTACGCTGGTGCCCTCGTCGGCAATAAAGCGGTCGTCTATTTTTGCCTCCGTGGCGTAATGGTCTATTATCCCCCGCCATAGCAATCTGCCTTCCTCTATTTTGATATCAGGAAAAGCGCCTATAAGCACCACTTTTCCTCTGCCCAGCATCCGTTCGGTTATAAACGCGCAATCTGGGGTCAAGCCGCCGTTTATAAATCCAACCGCCTTGGCGTTCTTCGGCTCTAAAGCGCAGGCGTGCAAAACAAGCGGAGCGCTCATATCCTTAAAACAGCCAGCCGCGCCGGTATTGCTTATTGGATAGAAATACTTAACCTTAGCCCCTGTTATTTCTTCAAGCGACGAAAGACAGCAGTCAGTATGCACAGTATGGTCTTTAGTGCGATAACCCGTCATAGGTCCTATTATCCATATACCGCCATTTTTAACAAACTGAAGGGCGCTATTTAAATAATGCTCTGAAACATAAGGCAAAAAAGGGCTTAGCAGCAGTTTATACCCATCCAGGGACGCGCTTTCGCCTATTAAGTCTCTAGGCAGGCCTATCGCCTCTAAATTCCCGTGCAGCCTCAGCATCATTTCAAAATAGCCTTCGCCTTCCAAAAGCGGTTCTGTAAAAAAGAACAAACGCGCTTGCTCAGAATAAGTCATAGCCGTTTGAGGACGCTTATGCTGCGTGCGCATAAAGTACGGCTGCACCGCCCGGCGCATTTTATCCACCCGTTTTACCTGCTTCAAACCGATTTCCGGTTCTCCCCAAGCCGAAATAATGCTGCCGTGAGGCTGCTCCATTCCTGAACGCTGCTGTCTGAAAAGCCAATATGAAAAGCCAAACGCGCCGCTTGCATATGCTCCCAGGGCTTCAATCTCCAGAAACCCTTCCCGATGCGGCCTGGTAGTGAGCGTTAAATTGCCAGCATAGCTGGGACTGGTTTCCGAAACAAAAAATTTGCCGTCCTGCTTCATAGCTCTGTAAAGGTCATAATCAAACATCCATATATTATAGCCGTCATCCTGCGTATATCCATTCATCGAGGTGAAATCCAAGCCGGAAAACAGCGCATGGGTATCCAACGCAAAATTTGTATGTACGTCATGCGTTATAGGCGCGCTGCTGTATTTTCGTATTAGCGCCGCCTGTTCATCGGCAAATTCTTTAACAGTTTCCCTTGAAAACTGCCGGTAATTAGTCATTAAAGAGGAATTATGAATTACCGGCGGATTAAACGGCTGCACCACTTCTTCAAAGCTGTCATAATATTCGCTCCAGATTTCCGTACCCCAGGCTTGATTCAAATTTTCAATACTGCCGTATTTAACCCTAAGCCATTCATGCCAGCGCTTTTGGCACTCCTTACAAACGCATTCCCCTACAAGCGCTTTAAGCTCGTTATCCAGCTGCCAGGCGACAACGGCGGGACTGCCGCCAAACGCCTTGGCCATGGCTTCAATTATTTTTAACCCGCGCTGCCTGAGAAAGGGATTATTAGTGCACACATGCTGCCTGGCGCCGTGAATATATTTATTTCCGTATATATCCGTCACTAAGCGTTCAGGATGTCCGTGTGTAAGCCATATCGGCGGAGTAGCGGTAGGAGTGCACATAATAGTATATATTCCCTCCCTATACAACCGCTCGACTACGCGAACAAAAAAGGTTACGTCTATCTGGTCGGGCTCAGGTTCCATAAAATGCCACGCGAATTCCCCCATGCGAACCAAATTGATTCCGCATTCCTTCATGATGCTTATATCCTTTTCAATTTCCTCCTCTGGCCAAAGCTCCGGATAATATGCCGTACAATGAAATAATTCCGCCATAATATATTCCTCCTTTAAATGAAATTATTTTATCCTTTATTTTACGCTAAGTCAATATTAAAGAGCCAAAAAAATCCTTAAAGCTTAGCGTCCCTAGCTTACAAATAATTACACGTCCTAAATGCATAAATTTGCTTTCTGCCGCATTGCTGCAGCTTCCTTACGCCCGAGCACATTTATAGTTCAAGCGTGCTTTGTCCGGCATAAATTATATATATTTTCACTCTGCGGGCACAAACTGATAAAATCTTTTCATTTTCAAGGCAAACGAAAAAAGCGTACCCAGAGAGTACGCCCATTAAAGTTAACTCAGAAAATAAATAAACTATCCTGTTTTCAGACGAGTAATTTTTTTTAAACTGAGGGTAAAGGAAATTGAAATTTTTACGAAATTTAAAAAAGAGCGAAATAATCCGCTCTTTAAAATGCCTCAGCCCTGCGCGAACTGCTGCTTTACCTGGTCTATCTGCTGCTGCGGAGCCTGCTGCATCTGATACCAGCCCTTTTGGGACATCTGACTGAAAATATCATTCTGCATTTTTAACGTATCGCTTAAAGCGTTGTCAAATGCGCAGTGCACATTTTCTGTTTCTGATTCTATTGTGCCGTGCATATAAAGGTCGCACGCGCCTTTTGTAGTAAGGAGTATATCCTCAAGCAATGCTTTATCATCCATAATTTTATTCTCCATTTCTTAATTTGCTTTGAAAATTTGCGCCTATTTCGTCAAACAGCTTACAGAAGCTGCAGCAGCCTGTCGTAGTGCTGCTGATGCTTTTTAGAAAGCTGTTCAACGAACGCTTTTAGCTGCGGGTCCTTTAACTGCGCCGCATAATTACAGCATTTTAGCTGCATATGCTGTTCGTGGCTCAATGCGTCCTCAATGTAAAGCAATTCTTTAGGTGTCATAAATAATACTTCCTTTCATTTAAACGGTAATTATATTATTAACGGAACTTTAAAAAAATATGCGTTTAAAACAGCTTGCGCATACGTTCCAACGCGCTCTTTTCCAGTCTGCTGACCTGAGCCTGAGATATGCCTATATCCTGCGCTATCTCCATCTGCGTTCTCCCCTGAAAATATCTTAAATATAAAATATTTTGCTCGCGCTTACCCAATTTACTTAAAGCGTCCTTTAACGCCAGGCTTTCCATCCATCTTCCATCGGTGTTTTTTTCGTCCCCCATCTGGTCTACAACATATATAGCGTCCGCACCGTCGTGATATACAGGCTCAAATATTGAAAGCGGCTCCTGAATTGCGTCTAAAGCGGCTACAATATCCTCCCTGGGCAATTCCAGTTCGGCCGCTATTTCATCTATAGTAGGCTCGGTATTTTTTTGATTGGAAAGCTTTTCGCGGGCCTGCAGCGCTTTATAAGCCGTATCCCTTAGGGAACGGCTTACTCGTATCTGATTATTATCCCTAAGATAACGGCGAATTTCCCCAATTATCATGGGTACCGCGTAGGTTGAGAACTTAACCTCTTGAGTTATATCAAAATGGTCTATGGCCTTTATAAGCCCTATGCAGCCCACCTGAAATAAATCGTCCGCATTCTCTCCTCTATGCGCAAAGCGCTGTACTACGCTTAAAACCAACCGCAGGTTGCCGCCGATAAATTCTTCGCGTGCTCCGGCGCGTCCCTGCTCAATTTCCTTAAACAGCTCCTGCATGCGCTGAGATGATAATACCGGGAGCTTGGACGTGTCTATCCCACAGATATCGACTTTGCCGGCCAATGACAGTCCCTCCTTTTAATTTCTTCAAAGGGTATTGTTGCCATTGACTTGAAAGCTTATACCACAGTTTAATATTTAATTGATACGTCTCTGCCTATAAAAAACAACGGATAGTATTGCCGTTTCAATCGCTCAAGCGCGCTATATGCTTTCTGAGCCGCTTTTCTCATTTAAAGCAGTCTCATTACGCTGTTTTATTTTTAACGACCGCATAAACGACGCGCTTAAAGCTACCGTCACAGCCATAGCGACAAAATCTGCAATAGGAGCGGCTATTAAAATTCCATCTATCCCCAAAAATCCAGGTAATATAAGTATTAACGGCATAAAGCATACAATATCCCGCACTAAAGACGAAATAACAGCCTGAACCGGTCTGCCTACCGCCTGAAAGAAAATAGAATTCATTTTAACCACGCAGGTAAATGATACGAGCGCTAAAAAGATGCGAAATGTTTTTTCAGCAAAAACCCAATAATCTTCGGGGTTGGGTATATTAGTAGGCTGACCGAAAAGTCTCGCTACTGCGTTTGGCGCCAATTCAAACAGCAGGGTAAAGGCAAAACCGATTACTAACGTGCATATAAGGATTAATTTATATATTTTCCGCACCCTGCTATAATTCTTCGCACCCATATTATACCCAATAATAGGCTGGCAGCCAAGTACGATACCTACTACTAAATTAATTACAACAGTAAAAACCTTGCTTTCAATTCCTATAATAGCAATGGGTATGTCTGCTCCATAGCGCGAAATAGCTCCATATTTCGCCAGCATAACATTGCATACCAATGAAATTGCAACAATGGTCATTTGAGTAATAAAAGATGAAAGTCCAAGCTTCAGCGCGTAAAAAAACGCCTTAAAATCAGGAATAAAGCTTTTAATAGTCAGCTTAAAGGTTTTAGTATGAAAAAAGTATATCAAGCTTACGGCAAAGGATATAAACTGCCCGATAACGGTAGCAAGGGCGGCTCCCTTCATTCCCCAATGCAGCCCGAAAATGAATATTGGGTCCAAAATAATGTTGGCAATTGCGCCGGCAAGCATGGAAAGCATGGCCCAGGATGGGCTGCCGTCCGCCCGTATTACAGAATTAAGCATATTGGACAACATATACGCCGGAAAAAATGCTAAAATAATATTAAAATACTCAATCGCCATGCCTAGGCTGTTTTCAGACGCGCCAAATAAGGTTAAAAGCTGAGTTTTTAATGGAAAAAAGACCGCCATTAGCACCAGGCTGGAAAACAGGGTAATAATTATTCCCGTTCCAATCGCTTTGTGCGCCGAGCGGGCGTCCCTTCGGCCCTGACATATATTAAGGTACGCGGCGCAGCCGTCTCCAAAACACCAGGCAAAAGCCTGTGACACTACAAAAATAGGAAAAACAACGCCCGTCGCCGCATTGCCCAAAGCGCTCAATTCACTATTGCCTATAAAAATTTGGTCAACTATATTGTAAAGCGCGCTTACCAGAAGTGAAAGTATGCAGGGAACGGAAAATTTCAGCATCAGCTTCCATATTTTTTCCGTTCCTAAGGCCTGACCATTTCCCAGTTGATTCATATACCCCTCCTGAAAATTGCATTTGGAGTCTTTATCAGAGAAAAAGCTGCCTGAAAACTGCAACAAACAAAAAAGAGCGCAGAACCGTCGTAATTCTACGCTCTTTAAGCTATTCGACACTAATAATATATCATAAAACCTAGTCGGAGTCAAGTTAAAATCCAACCGGCTTAAAAACCATATTCCCTTAGTCTGTACAATCAAAGCACAATGCGTTTTTGCTTTCATTGCCCGCCGTATCCGCTTTGCTGTGTGATCTAAAAATACGCACAATCCCTGCCTGCGCACCGAGCACCGTCAAAGGGCTTATATTAAGCATAGACAAACAGCTTAAACCATTTCTTAATTTATACCAGCCGTCCGATTTCCTTGCGCAGTCGTTTAATTATCCTTTTCTCTAAGCGGGAAATATATGATTGAGAAATACCCAGCCTGTCGGCAACTTCCTTTTGCGTCTGTTCCGCATTTCCCTCCAGCCCAAAGCGCAGCTGCATTATTTCCCTTTCCCGCGCGCTTAATTTTGATAAGGCCCCTCTAAGAAGCTCTTTTTCTGTTTCAGCCTCTATGTCCTTATTAACTATATCCGGCTCGGTGCCCAAAATGTCTGAAAGGAGCAATTCATTGCCGTCCCAGTCCACGTTCAGCGGTTCGTCTATAGAAACCTCCATCTTATGCTTGCTTGTGCGCCTTAGAAACATTAAGATTTCATTTTCTATGCAGCGGGACGCATATGTGGCAAGCTTTATTTTTTTGGCGGCGTCAAAAGTGTTAACAGCCTTTATAAGGCCTATAGCGCCTATCGAAATAAGGTCCTCCACCGTCACGCCCGTATTTTCAAATTTCTTAGCTATATATACCACTAATCGGAGATTATGTTCTATAAGCTTTGAGCGCGCTCCGGCCTCCCCTCTGCCCAGAGCCTGTATGCAATTAGACTCCTCCTCTGCACTCAGCGGAGGAGGAAGGGATTCGCTGCCGCCTATGTAAAAAATATCCCCTCTTCTTCTGCTGGCCAAAAGCAATTTCAGCTTATTAAAAGCACCTAAAATAAATCCAAAGAAATTTCCTTTCACGCTGCCGCCTCCTTTAACATATCCGGATTGATTATCGCTTCATACTCTCCGCAAAAGCTGGGATTATCTGAAATTGCCAATATGCAGCGGGAAGTATATGCTTTGCCATTCTTTATTATTTGAGCCTCCTGCGGCCTAAAGCCATAAAGTATTCCGCCGTCCCCTACGCTTTTATACCCTATAACATATATTCCAATGGGTGTCTGAGATATCTCGCCGTTCAAAAGCTTGTTTATCTCGTCATTTAGCAGCGGCTCAACCGCTTTCCGGCTTGCAATAGCTACTGGTAATCCGGAAATGGCGTCCTTAAGACAATTTCCGCTGTCTATAAACGAATGCAGACTCGCGGTCCTGCCATCAAGCGTCACTATAAATTGCGCCTCTCCGCTTATTATCCTTCTTCGCTTCTTTATAAAGCAAATGAGGCCAATAGCGCTTAGAAAGGCCGCGGAGATTCCCAGCACTATACCGCTTGAAACCCCGCCTGCAGTAAAAAAACCGCCAGGTACAGCCAGCATATCCGCATTAAAGAGATAGGTCAAGCCCATTGCAGCGCCTCCGGCAAGCAAGGTGCCGCCAATAAATATAAGCGCCGGCGTCCAAAATCCGCGCTGAGCCTTTGAAGCAAACGCGATTACCGCCATCACGCAAGGTAAAACAAGCTTAAAAGGCAGGAAATCCAGAATGCCGGCAATAGGCATCAGGCAGGCATAGATTGCCCCCAGCGCTGCGGCGGCCAGCAGCCTTAAATAGCTTTGACGCCGTCCTGCCAGTATCCGGGCGCAAAGCAGCAGAGAAAAATCCATGACAAAATTATCCAGCAGCACCTGTTCGATGTAAACATGAATCTGCATAACCCTTTCACCGCCTCGGTTTAAATTATATCCTGTCCCAGCCGCAGAATATTGTTGTGCCATATACCTGTTAAGCAGAACAAAAAATATAATATTGACGATATATGAAAGGTATAATTAAAGGCGCGCGCTATATATAAGCGCGCGCCTTCTTTGCTGCAATTAGAATTATAAAATTAAAAATCCAAATTCCAGTTATTTAGCAATATTATTTAAAATATCCGCGGCCCTTAAAGCAATATCCTGAGCAGTTATATGGAACAGCCTTTGCTGCTGGCCTACCGTGGCATGCGGAACGACGCTGTCAGATAAATTCATCCCATAAACCGCTGTTTTTCCGCCCAATCCCTCCATATATCCGCTTACCCCCTCAAACAGGCCGCCTGCGCATACATTATCCTCAATCACCAGCAAACAACTTTTTGCACTAAGTTCGGATAAAAGCCCGGCGTCTATAGGCTTTAAAAAGCATGCGTCAATCACGTCGGCGCGTATTCCCTGAGAAATTAGAATTTCATATGCCTTAACCGCCTGATGCAGCATGGCCCCAAAGGCAATAAGCGTAATTTCAGCGTCTGATTTATAAATATACTGCCATCTATACGGCTCAAGCGGCTGATTGACAGATATTTTAATATTGCAGCCCTTAGGGTAGCGAATCAATGAAGGAGAGCTGCTTTTAAGCGCCAGCTCCATCATATATTTTAATGTAGGAATATCTCTGGGCGCCATTATGGATAAATTAGGCATACCCCTTAAAAAGCCAAGGTCATATATTCCTTGATGCGCTTCGCCGTCCTCTCCCGTAAGCCCAGCGCGATCCTCCAAAATAACTACCGGCAGCCCCTGCAGACATATATCGTGAAAAACCTGATCCAAACCTCTTTGCAAAAAAGTTGAATATATCGCCACAAACGGGCGCATCCCCCCTTTAGCAAGCCCCGCCGCAAGCGCCAGAGCATGCTGCTCGCATATACCTACATCAAAAAAGCGAGAGGGATACAGCGCCGCAAAATGCCGCAGGCCGGTTCCCAAAGGCATACCGGCAGTAATAGCGCATACACCGTCATTTTCGCGGGCAGCGCGTATAAGCTCCTCTCCCATGGCAATAGAAAAGCTTTCCGCTCCTTCTATGCTCCCTTCGCTGGAGGAAACGCCGTGATATTTCTCAGGATTCTCCTCCGCCGGCGGATATCCCTTTCCCTTTTTAGTGGCAACATGGACTAAGACCGGTCCATCCTCCTGCTTTGTACGCTCCAAAATTTTTATCAATGCGGGTATGTCGTGACCGTTTATAGGACCTAAATATTTTATACCCAGGCGTTCAAAGAGGGTATCCCCCATAATCATATATCTAATTGAATTTTTTATTCGTTCCAGCAGCTTATAAAGCGGCTTGCCTACAAGAGGAATTTTATTCAGAACTCTGGTCAGTCCCCTTTTAAAATCCGCATATGGACGAGTAGTGCGCAGCATGGTAAGATGCTCTGAAAGCGCTCCAACATTCTGCGCTATAGACATATCGTTCTGATTCAGAATTATTATAAGCCGACATTTTTTATAGCCTAAATCATTTATAGCCTCTAAGGCCATGCCGCCGCCCAGCGCTCCGTCTCCGATAACCGCGATTACATTAAATTTTTCTCCCTTAAGGTCGCGCGCTCTGGCCAGACCAAGCGCCGTAGAAATGCTTGCTGAGCTATGACCGGTGGTAAAAATATCGTGAATACTTTCATCCTTATTGGAAAATCCGCTTAAGCCGTTTTGTATGCGTATGCTCTTAAATTCCCGGGCGCGGCCCGTAAGCAATTTATGTATATAAGTTTGATGCCCTACGTCAAAAACTATTTTATCCTCAGGACTGTCAAAAACATAATGCAAGGCTAAGGTAAGCTCTACAACGCCTAAATTTGACGCAAGATGCCCGCCGTTTTTAAGTATAACCTCTATAAGCTCGCCGCGTATCCGGGCGCTCAGCTCATATAGTTCAGAGGGCGCCATGCTCTTAAGCTTTTTAAGATCTATATCAATCATTGGCCCTATCCCTCTTTTTAAATAGCGACAGAAAAACCCCCACAAGTAAAAGTATATCCTTGCTTCTCTTAAGAGCGATAGTTTTCCCAAAGGCCTTGCCCCCTATTGTGAGACACGCTACTATCGCGCTGAAAAAAATAGTAAATATCATTTCCATTAAAGAGCTGGAAATATTTTTTGCAATTACAACGTTATAAATAATTGCAGAGGTCGCCGCTCCCGAAACTATGCCGCATATATCCCCGACTATATCATTGCATATGCTGCATACTTTATCGGTATTTTTTATCAGTCCCAGCACTTCTTTAGCGCCTCTCACCTTTCTGCTTGACATAGCGACAAAGGGCGCCTGTTCCGCCGAGGCCATAGCAGTACCAATCATATCAAAAATAATGCTAATAATTACCAGCAGCAGTACTATAAACGCCGAAATATAAACCGAAGCCGAGCGTACAATCAATTCGGAAAATAACGAAAAAGCTATTGTCATAAAAAATGAAATGAAGGTCGCCTTAACCGCCCAGTTTATGCCCGGCTTGGATTTAGGGGATTTTTTATTGTCTAAGGTATTTTTCAAAACAACATCTCCAATATTAAATCATGCAAAAAACGCAGGGCTGACTCAAAAAAATTTATTAATACTTAAAGCCTATAAAATATTAAACGGCCCAGCCGTAATGCGTTAAAAAGCATGAAAATAATAAAAAGGTGGTAGCAAATCGGGTAAACCTTGCGGCTTAGGTCGAGCCAGATTTCCTTGCGTCCTGCCCCCCGTCGCCGAAGGGGCGGTTTCCCATTAAAGGACGTATTGCGCCGTTGCCCGAACGCAACGCTCGATAGCCACTTAGACCACACTATAATCCCCGAAATGCCGTAAACAGTCTAGGAGATTTCCTCGGCAGCACGCCCAGCCTCTAGCCTCTTTTGCAGACAAGATTTCAAAAGGCCGTCATTACGTTAAAGCATGGCCATGCTTAAAACGAATGTTCCTTTATCCCTCAAAATCCACTCAAGGCAGGCTACGCTGTACACAGCAGCCAATAACGGCACCGCATAGCAGGTTCATCCATATCCAGTAGCTTAAAAGCCACCGCAATATGTCTCCGCGGAGACTGGGTCAACGCCCGCATGCCATTGCGGATCGCCCAACCTCCTTAACTCCCAGCACAAACCCCGGACTGGGCGTCCGAAGCCTGCACAAGAAACTTCATCGATATGCCCTTTGACGATTTTTTAATCCCGTCTTCAAGGCAGGACAAGCTGACTAGAATACTGCACCACCTTAATAACTAAAACTACATATATAATCCCTTGCCTTTATTCAATCATACAACGCCGGCATTTATTTTATCAGACTCAAATGACAGAAATAAAGCAAAATCTTATATTTGTATTATATCATAAATTAATTAAAATGCAAATTTAAAATAATTCATCCTATTAATCCTGTCCGCAAACCGTTAACTCCCCCATCCGCTCAAGTAATTTTTCCCGTCCCTCACCGTTGACGGCAGAAACCGGATAAATGTCCGAGGAAATTATACCCGTTTCACGCGAAAGCTCTATTATCCGCTTTGCCTGCTGCGCTCTCGAGAGCTTATCCGCTTTAGTTGCAATGATACTAAATGGTTTCTGATAATAATACAGCCAATCAAGCATCAATTTATCGTCCTGAGTAGGCGCATGCCTAATATCCAGCAGCAGAAACACATGCCTAAGCTGCTGGCTGCTATTAAGATAAAACTCTATAAGCTCGCTGAAGCGCCTTTTTTCATTTTCTCCAATCTTTGCAAAGCCGTAGCCCGGCAAATCCATAAGACAAAACTTCTGATTTATAATAAACGCATTAATAATCCTAGTCTTGCCTGGAGTTTTCCCTATCTTAGCAAGCTTAGAATTGCGGGTAAGCATATTTATCAGGCTGGATTTGCCGACATTGGAACGTCCTGCAACCGCTATTTCAGGCAGGCCGCTAGGCTTATACTGAGCAGGCAGAGCAAATCCATAAGCATATTCAGCTCTTTTTATCTCCATTATTGGCCGCCTTTCCGCTGCTCCGCTCCTTTTTAACGGGCATTTTAACAAGCGCATTTTTCAGCACCTGATTAATTTCGCTGACAGGAATAAATTCTATTTCTGAACAAATCTCCTGCGGGATATCCGATATGTCTTCAACATTATCAGAAGGTATTATTATGCGCCTAATTTCCGCGCGGTAAGCTGCCAGCGCTTTTTCCTTCAGCCCGCCTATAGGCAGAACCTTTCCGCTGAGAGTTATTTCCCCAGTCATGGCCGTATCTGAACGCACAGGTATTCCGGATAAAACAGATACCATTGCAGAAAACATGCTTATGCCAGCCGAGGGTCCGTCCTTGGGCATAGCCCCTTCGGGAATATGAATGTGAATGTCCTTTTTCTTATGAAAATCCGGGCTTATTCCCCAATGCTCAGCATTTGCCCGTATTAATCCCATTCCCGTCATGGCCGATTCCTTCATGACCTCTCCTAAGTGTCCCGTAAGCACCAATTCGCCGCTGCCAGGCATGGCCGCCGCTTCAATATTAAGAGTCTCGCCTCCAACGCTGGTCCAGGCTAAACCGGTAACAATGCCTACTGAATCCTTCTTATTAGTTCCGCCCCTGTGTATCTTTTTATCGGTTAAATAATTTTCTAAATTCTCTTTGGTAACTGAAATAGTCTCCGCCTTATTCTTAACCACTTCTATAGCGGCTTTTCGACATATTGCGCCTAACCGGCGTTCTAAATTTCTAACTCCAGCTTCCCGCGTGTAATCATCAATTATTTCCAAAATCGCCTCGTCGCTTACAGACAAACAGTCTTCCTTAAGACCGTGTTCCCTAATTTGCCTGGGCAAAAGATGCCTTTTCGCAATTTGAAGCTTCTCCTGGTCAGTATAGCCCGAAAGCTGTATAAGCTCCATACGGTCCAAAAGCGGCCTGGGAATAGTATCGGAGGTATTCGCCGTAGTTATAAACATAACCTTGCTTAAATCATAGGGTACCTCAAGATAATGGTCGCTGAAAGCATTATTTTGCTCCGAATCCAGTACCTCCAGCATGGCCGAAGCCGGATCCCCCCTGAAATCGCTGGACATCTTATCAATTTCATCCAAAAGAAAAAGCGGATTGATAGTGCCCGCCTGGCGCATATGATAAATTATTTTACCAGGCAGAGCGCCCACATAGGTGCGTCTATGCCCGCGAATTTCAGCCTCGTCACGCACTCCGCCCAGAGACATCCTTATAAAGCTCCGTCCCAGCGCCTTAGCTATGGACCGGGCAATAGAGGTTTTTCCTACGCCGGGAGGGCCTACAAGGCATAATATTGGGCCATGCATACTGTTGGTAAGCGCATGCACCGCCAGAAATTCCAATATTCTCTCCTTCACCCTCTCCAGCCCGTAATGGTCGGCTTCTAAAATTTTTGAAGCATAATCAAGATCCTGATTGTCTGTAGATTGATTCTGCCACGGCAATTCCAGCATCCATTCCAGATATGTGCGTATTAACGCTCCCTCAGGCATGCCTGTCGGCATTCGCTTCATGCGTTCCAATTCCTTAAGGCATTTTTTCCTGGCGTTTTCGCTCATATCGCTCTGTTCAATACGCTGTAATAATTCCTCAGCCTCCTCAGTATCTCCCTCGCCCAGCTCCTTTTGTATGGCTTTAACCTGTTCCCGCAAATAATATTCCTTCTGAGACTGATCAATCTGGCGCTTAACCCTTACCGAAATTTTCTTTTCCATTTCCATTATTTGGATTTCAGAAAGCAGAAATTCATACAGCCATTCCAAACGCTTGACTGGGTCAAAAATATCCAGTATTTCTTGCCGCTGCTCTTCATTTTCCAAAATACTGGCAGTCATAAGGTCGGCAAAATAAGAAGGGTCGTTCACAGCTTTCAGCGACTGCAGTATATCAGGAGAAACCTTGCCCGATTCCTGAGCATATTCCTCAAAGACATTGGTTATAAGCCTCATAAGCGCAGAAGCCTGAACATGATCGTATACAAACTCATCAGGCGCTTCTTTAATAACTGCTTCAAACATATGCTCGTCTGTCGTAATAGCCTTTATTTCCGCTCTGTATAATCCCTCTGCCAGGATTCTTACCGTATCCCCAGGAATCCTTAAAACCTGTTTTATACGGCACACACATCCCACTTTAGCCAAATCATCCAGCATCGGATCCTCTATAGCCGCCTCTTTCTGACTTATCAAAAATATCTGCTGGCTGGAAAGCATTGATTGCTCTATGGCGGCTTTGGATTTTGCCCGAGCTACGTCCACATGCATAGACATACTGGGAAATATGGCCATTCCTCTCATGGGAATCATAGGTAGTGTCAGCTCGCTCATATATTCTCCATTTCCTCCGACTGCCTTGCAAGCCGCCGGTATAGTAATAATCAAAAAAATTCGGCTTCATATATAAGCCGCTAATATATTATATATTGTTTGCAGTTAAAAAGCAAATATAATAAATATGAATGCGAATGATTTTTCCAATGAAAAACTCAAGGGCGCGTATTATGTATACGCGCCCTTTGTCAAATAAATATCAAAATCAGCTATATTTCTATAGGACGGATGTTTGGTTATTGTTTGGAATCACTATTATACGCATAATTGTAAAAATATCCTATATTACCGTCCAATGTGCTGACTCCTCCGATTATTCCAATACTAAATTTATTTGAATGAATTTTAATGCTTTTTAAATAGGTATCCTCAATATATTACTGATTGCCTGCATTGCAATGCATACGGACGAATATCATATTTTCCCGAATAGCCCGCGCCTTGCAGCTCTGAATAACTGAACGTGCATAAATTAATCAACAACAACCCAACCAATGCAGTAACTATTGACTTTTTCATAAGCTTACTTTCTTATTTACTAAAGCGGTACCCCATTTTGAACTCCTTTCTCATTATTCCGCTTTAAGAACGTATGAATAGTGATACAGAGCCCTGCAAAGTATTATCCTTATATACGCCGCATGAAAAGCAAACAGTTTGAAAATCGAAATCTGCGCCATCCACCTTTTGGATAACATCATTGCTTATTAAATAACAATTCTCTCCTTCATCAGCCTGCTTATCCAGAACTATATTTATATAATCTCCATCATAGCTTTTTAAAATATCCTCTGCCAAATAAAGCTTTGATATTAAATCCGCCCGACCGGCGCTTATGCCTGCGGCCGCTATATCCTCAGCATTATATTTATCTGCCTCTATATAGAAGCCCTGAAGCTGAATTTCAGAACCGCTCTGTCCTAAAAACTCATATAATATATGCTTGTCTTTTTGCATATATAATTTATAGGCTCGCATATACATATCTTTAATTATAAGTCCACGCTCGTTCAATACAATACCTATTTCAATTTCGTTGAATATCAGGTCGTTAAAAGCTTTATCCGTGCTTTTATCAAATTGCTTTAACTCTGTCTCAAAAAGTTTTAAAGAATTATTAACCGGAGAAAAATCTCGCCAGTTAGTCTCCCTGTTATACCATGGCGCTTCGCGCAAAGCTACAACGTAATCTTTTTTTAGCAGGCTTGTAAAAATAATAACGGCTATTATAATAACTACAACTAAAATAGGAAAAACAATTAATAGTTTCTTTTTCATAATACTTCCTCCGCAATAAATATCAAATCTTCGACAATATAATATTAACTTACGCGCATCGCCTTGTCAATACTGCTTCAAAAGTTTTATAAAAAAGCAGCGGATATAGCGCCGCTGCTTTAAAAATAGCATTTTTTATTATGAAACCTGGTCTTTTTTCCTTGCTTTAGCCTTTTCTAACAGAGGAGGCTCCCTATCAGTAATACACTGCTCGGTAACAACGCATTTTGAAATATTCTCCATTGAAGGAAGCTCAAACATAGTCTGGGTAAGCGCTTCCTCTATAATGGAACGCAGTCCGCGCGCGCCCGTTTTACGGCTTATCGCCTTTTTGGCTATAGCCCTGACCGCTTCCGGCTCAAAATTCAGCTCTACGCCGTCAATTTCAAATAGCCTCGCATACTGCTTGACCAGCGCGTTTTTAGGCTGCGTAAGAATATCCACAAGCATATCCTCATTCAAAGCGTTTAAGGTAACAATGCTGGCCAGTCTGCCTATAAGCTCAGGAATAAGTCCAAATTTAACTAAATCCTGAGGCATAACCTGTTTTAAAACCTCGCCGATATCCTGCTGCCGGGAAAGCAATTTTATTTCCGAGCCAAAGCCTACTGTCTTTTTGCCCACGCGGCTTTCAATTATCTTCTCCAGACCGTCAAAAGCGCCTCCGCAGATAAAGAGAATGTTGGTAGTATCCAACTGGATAATCTCCTGATGCGGATGCTTGCGGCCGCCGGTCGGAGGTACATGAGCTATTGTGCCTTCCAGTATTTTAAGCAGAGCCTGCTGCACTCCTTCGCCCGAAACATCCCGGGTAATGCTTGGATTATCAGACCGGCGGGAAATTTTATCTATCTCGTCTATATATATTATGCCCCGTTCTGCCTTAGGCAAATCGTAATCGGCCGCCTGAATAAGTCGGAGCAGAATATTTTCAACGTCGTCTCCCACATATCCGGCTTCGGTTAAGGTAGTAGCGTCGGCAATGGCAAAAGGTACGTTCAAAATTCTGGCCAGAGTCTGCGCAAGATAGGTTTTACCCGTACCAGTAGGACCAATCATTAAAATGTTGCTTTTCTGAATCTCAACATCGTCAGTATTCTTTTTATATGCAATACGCTTATAATGATTATATACCGCCACAGCTAAAGCCTTTTTTGCCTCGTCCTGACCTATTACATACTGGTCAAGCGTTTCCTTTATTTCAGCCGGCTTAGGCAGATATATTTCATTAACCGCATTGTTGTCCATTTCAGGCGCATCTTCTAAGGCCTCAAGACAATCGTCTATGCATTCGTCGCAGATAAAAATTCCTGGAGGACCAGCGACCAGACGTTTTACCTGGTCGCGCGTGCGGTTGCAGAAAGTACACCGTATTATTCTCTTATCGTCATATTTAGGCATTTGACGTCTCCTTTAATGAGCTTGGATAATATTATCTATCAGCCCGTATTCCAGAGCCTCCTGCGCTGAAAGGAAATGGTCCCTCTCAACGTCCCGCTCTATGCGTTCAATAGGCTGCCCGGTACACTCTGAAAGTATACTGTTTAATTTTGCGCGCGTTTTTATAAGATGCTCCGCATGAATGGCCACATCGCTAGCCTGTCCCTGAGCTCCGCCAAGAGGCTGGTGAATCATTATCTCGCTGTTAGGCAGAGCGATTCTCTTGCCCTTAGCGCCAGCAGTTAAAAGCAAGGAACCCATAGAAGCGGCCATGCCAATGCAGATAGTTGATACCGGCGCTTTAATATAGCGCATGGTATCAAATATAGCCATTCCGGCAGTAACCGAGCCGCCCGGACTATTAATGTAAAGAGATATATCCTTATCCGGGTCGTCGGCCTCCAAAAATAAAAGCTGAGCTACAATAAGATTAGCCATATTGCTGTCAATTTCGCCGCCTAAAAAAACAATTCGATCCTGAAGAAGGCGGGAATATATATCATACGAGCGTTCTCCTCTGGTGGTTTGCTCTACAACATAAGGAATCAGCATTTTCATACCTCCATAAATAAATTATGAATATTATTCGGCCGGAGTTTCCTCAGCCGCGGTTTTTTTAGTCTGACGCGGTTTTTTAGCAGCGGGTTTAGCGGGCTTAGTCTCCTCCGCGGGCTGCGTCTCATCGCCGTTCTGCGCTTCAGCCTCCTGCTCCTGCGCCTGAGCTTCCTCGCTTTCCGCCGTTTTTTTCTTAGCGGGCGCCCTCTTGGCGGCGGGCTTATTGTTCTGGCGGATAAAGTCCAATATATTATTTACCGTTACCGTCTCCTTAATATATTCTAATTCATCCGGCTTAATCTCCTGCTTATATTCCTCGACATCCTTTTTAAACATTTCGGCATACCGGGATATTTCTTTATCAATGCTCTCCTGATCGGCCTCTATATTCTCTGCATTTTTAATCGCCTCAAGCACAAGCTGCTGCTTAACCGTTTTCTGCGCGTCATTGCGGTACATATCTCTAAGCTGCGCTACAGTCATACCGGTATAAGCCAGATAGTCTGACATCTTAAGCCCCTGATAGCTCATGCGCATTTCCATATCGCGGAGATGATAATCAATCTGCCGCTCTATCATGCTTTCAGGAATATCAACCTGGGCGTCTTCGCAGATTTTATCCAGCAGCGCGTTCTCATATTCATTTTGGGCGCGGCGGTCGTTCTGCTCCTTTAATTTCTTAGCAATATCCGCCTTATATTCAGCCAGAGTATCAAATTCGCTTACATCCTTAGCAAATTCATCATCTGCTTCAGGTAGCTGTTTTTCCTCAATTGCGTTTATTTTAACGCTGAACACCGCATCCTTGCCTTTAAGTTCCTCAGCATGATAATCCTCAGGGAATTTAACGTTTATATCTTTCTCCTCGCCTACATTCATGCCTATAAGCTGCTCCTCAAAGCCGGGGATAAAAGCTCCTGAGCCAATTACCAGAGTTTGGTCTTCAGCCGTCCCGCCTGGGAATTTTTCGCCATTAACGCTTCCAGAATAGTTTAATTTCACGCTATCCCCGTTTTGGACCGGCCTGTCCTCAACAGAAACCAGTCTGCCCGCCCTTTCGCGCGCGTTCTGGACTTCTTTTTCAATATCCTCGTCCGAAACATTATACTCATTTTTCTTAATCTTTATACCCTTATATTTGCCTAAGACAACCTCGGGCTTAAGATCTACCGTAACGGTAAGCACAATGCTCTTATCTTCCAGAATATCCTTTATATCAACATCGGGTCGGCTTACAGGCTCCAGGGAATGCTCCTTAACGGCCGCTTCATAAAATTCCGGAAAAACCTCGTTAAGAGCGTCGTCAAAAAATACGCCGGCTCCATAATATTTTTCCACAAGGCTGCGCGGAGCTTTGCCCTTACGGAATCCGGGGATAGAATATTTGCTTGCGGTTTTCTTATAAACGTCCGCAACCGCTTTTTCATAGGACGCGCCGTCCACAGTAATGGTAATCACCGCTTGGTTTTTATCATTTTTTTCATAAGTACTCATACTAATCCTCCAGAAAGTTATACAATTATTCTATGCAAAAATCATTTTATAGTGTATCATATTAACCGAAACAAAGCAATAACTTTTTGTTCCCAATGCCCAGATTTTTGTAATATTTTAACCAATATCCGGGCTGGGATATCTAAAACGGAGGAAAAAAAGATGCCCCTTGACGGAATAACTCTCGGAGGAATAGCCTTTGAATTAAACAGGCTGCTTGCAGGAGGACGTATTGACAAAATCCAGCAGCCTGAAAAAGACGAAATAATCTTAATAATTAAAAACAACTCACGGCAGCATAAGCTGCTCATCAGCGCCAACGCTGGCAGCGCGCGCATGCACATTACTCAAATAATTAAAGAGAATCCCGAAACTCCGCCCAATTTCTGCATGCTTCTCCGCAAGCATTTAAGCGGAGGAAAAATACTATCCATTTCGCAGCTTGGAAATGAACGTATCGTCAATATTACAATTCAATCCTACAGCGAGCTGGGAGAACAAACAATTAAAACTCTCACAATTGAGCTGATGGGCAAACACAGCAATATTATACTGCTTAATTCCCAGGGCTTTATGATAGACGCAATAAAACGCGTAGATATTACTGTCAGCTCCGTGCGCCAGGTTATGCCGCACGACCTTTATGCGGCTCCCCCGTCCCAGAATAAGCTTGAGCCCAGCATGGAAAATATCCGGCGCTTTTTTCTTGACAGAAAGGAAAACATCACCGCAAGGCTAATCAGCGAAAGCTTTATAGGAATATCCAGAACCGCTGCAGAAGAAATAATTTTCAGAATGAAAAATCAAGGCGGAATAGAAGGCTTCAGTTCATATATGCAAAACGCATATCAAAAAACATATAGGCCCGCTATGCTGTTGAACGGCCAGAACCAGCCCGCAGATTTTCTGCCTTTTCAATATCTTTCCCTCGCTACTGAATTGCAGCGGGAACATGCTGATTTTTCAACAATGCTGGAAGAATTTTATTCCGCCAGAGATATGGCGCAGCATATGAAAAGCCGCAGCCGGGAATTAAATATGCTTTTAGATAAGCTGATAGAAAAATGCGAGCGCAAGGACGGGCTTTATGCGCAAAAATTAATGGAATGCTCTCAAATGGAGAGTTACCGAATTAAAGGAGAGCTGCTTACCGCAAACCTATATCTTGTCGTCCGGGGCGCAAAAAAAGTTACGGTAAGCAATTATTACGATGACAATAAGAGCCTGGAAATAGAATTAGACGAGCGGATTTCTCCGCAGTCCAACGCTCAGCAGTACTTTAAAAAATATAACAAATTAAAAACTGCTTCTAAGCTTTTAGCTGGGCAAATTGCTCAAAACCGAGAGGAAAAGAGCTATCTGGAATCTTTGAAACTCAGTCTGGAAAGTATTACTAATTATGCTGAGCTGGAAGAAATCCGCCAGGAACTTATGCAGGCGAGCTATATAAAGCGCCAGACGTCCAGAAAAAAAAGCAAGCCCATTAGCTCAACTGCTCCGCATTGCTATATTTCTTCAGATGGAATTGAGATACTTGTAGGAAAAAATAACCGTCAAAACGATGCGCTTACCCTTAAAACTGCACAGCCTAATGAAACCTGGCTTCATGTAAAAGACATGCCCGGCTCTCACGTTATCATACGCAAGACGGGCGAAATTCCCGAAAGCACCCTTATGCAGGCAGCAAATCTTGCTTTATATTATTCTAAAGGACGCACTTCGCAAAATGTGCCGGTAGATTATACCTTGGTAAGGTATGTAAAAAAGCCCGGCGGTGCAAAGCCGGGCATGGTTATCTACCAAAACATGAAAACTCTGTATATGACCTGTGATATCGACGAAATTAACGCTCTTACCAAAGTGAAATAATGCGCTTTAAAATATCCCAGAGCTTAGCGTCCTTATATTCGCGGTCGGCTACTAAATCAACGCGCATCATTTCTGCGCCGTCCTTCCTGATTATAATTTCGCCAACCTTTTGGCCCGCCTGAATAGGCGCGGATACCTCCGAGGGAAGAACTATCTCCTTTTCTATTAGCTTTTCCTCGCCCTTTCTGAGCACGGCCGTAACATTCCAGGCTGGATGCACGGACATGGTCTTATCCATACCGTTTTTAACGGCCGGCTGCTGTTCTATAACGTCGTCTTTATTAACCAGCTTAACCGTAGTAAAATTAGCAAAGCCGTAATTAAGCAATGTGCGCGCATCATCAAAACGTTTCTGGCTGGTTTCTCCTCCTAATATTACACTTATCATACGCGTTCCGTTACGGGTAGCCGAAGCGCTCAGGCAATGCTTGGCTTCATCTGTATAGCCTGTTTTTACCCCGTCGCAGCCCTCGTAAAAACGCACCAGCTTATTGGTGTTGGTCAGACCGGTGACCCTTCCGTCCTTATGCGTTATTTCATCCATCCAGGTGCTGCTCCATCTAAAATAGTCCTTATGCGTTAAAAGCTCCCTGGACATTATTGCTACGTCGCGCGCGGTTGAAAGATGTCCTTCAGCCGGCAGACCGGTACAATTCACAAAAGTAGTATTATTCATTCCCAGCTCTTTTGCCTTTTGATTCATGCGGGAAACAAAAGTTTCCTCATTTCCGGCAAGATGCTCGGCCATGGCTATACATGCGTCATTAGCCGACGCTATTATTATAGATTTAATGAGCTCGCTGGCAGGATACTGCCAATGGGCGTCAGTAAAAACATGAGAGCCGCCTATATTTGCAGCATATTCGCTTACCGTTACTTTATCATCCAATTTCAGCGTGCCCTGCTCCACCTCGTCAAAAATAAGACACAGGCTCATTATTTTAGTAACGCTGGCAATAGGAAGGGGCTGATCTATGTTTTTTTCATAGAGTATGGTACCCGTTTCATATTCCATAAGCAGGCCCGCTCTGGCATTAATATCAAATTCGGGCTCGGCTTTTGTTACCGTAACTGAGCAGAGGCTTACGCTAAGAAAGATTATTGCGGCAGAAATTATTTTCAAAAAACTCTTAGACATAAAAACCTCCTTGTTTTTTATTTAGGTTATGCAAACAAAAAGGTTTTATGCGCTATTTTTAAATATTTTCAATTATTTTGTCAATTAACGAGGCAAAAGCTCCTTCAGTCCTTCTGCCCGTCTCCATCACCTCGGCATGTGAAAGCGGGGTTTCAAGTATACCGGCTGCCATATTTGTTATACAAGATATGCCCAATACCCTTATGCCCGCCTGCACAGCGGCAACCGTCTCAAAAACAGTAGACATTCCCACCATGTCGCCGCCTAAAATGCGTATCGCCCGTATTTCCGCCGGCGTTTCGTAGCTGGGACCGGCGCAGTAATAATATACTCCCTGCTTAAGAGGTATTCCGGCCTGCCGGGCTGCTTCAAGAGCCAAAGCCCTCAGTTCCGCGTCATAGGCCTGGCTCATTGAAGGGAAGCGCTCCCCAAATTCCAGCGCCTTCATCCCTCTTAACGGATTAAGCCCTGTCAAATTTATATGGTCGGTTATGCATACTAAATCCCCCGGAGCAAAAGAAGTATTAACGGCGCCCGCAGCATTTGTAAGAATAAGCTTTTTTACTCCCAGCGCCTTAAGCACCCTCAAAGGGAAGACCGTCTCCTCCGGGCTTCTGCCTTCATAATAATGCACGCGTCCTTGCAGGCATATTATCTGCTTTCCCGCCTTATCTCCTATAACAAACGCGCCCTTATGCCCATCAACGGTAGAAACCGGCATACCAGGGACATCCTTATAATGTATAACCTCCGCATTAGCCAGCCCTTCAGCATAACTGCCCAGGCCCGAACCAAGCACAAGTCCGGCTTCCGCCATAATATCCAATTTATTTTTTATATATCCTGCAGCCTTTAATACTTCGTTCATTTTTCTTCCTCCGTTATAAAAATGCTTTGCCGCTTAAATCATAAGGCAGATTAAAATAATGCGCCAGCGAAGCCGCGACATCCGCGAAATCTCTTATATGCATATTTTCCCGCTTAATTTTATTACCGTAAAGCAAAATTGGCGTGTATTCTCTTGAATGGTCGGTGCTGGCCGTAACTGGATCGCAGCCATGGTCTCCCGTAATAATCAATATATCATCTTCTCTCAATTTCGCCGTTATTTCGGGCAGCACGCAGTCAAATTTCTCTAGAGCGCGCGCATATCCATATACGTCGTTTCTATGTCCGTAAAGCGAATCAAAATCCACTAAATTAACAAACAGCAGTCCATTAAAGGGTTCCTCCAGCAATTCAAGAGTCCTATTGACGCAGGCGTCATTGCCCTTATCCGGATAGCTTTTAGTCAAACCGCAGCCGTCAAATATATCCCCTATTTTCCCTATTCCTATAGCATCAAGTCCGTTCTCACTAAAAATATTTAAAACTGTGCGGCCCGGATTGATAGAAAAATCATGCCGATTTTTAGTGCGCACAAAATGACCCGGAGTACCAATAAACGGACGGGCAATAATTCTGCCTACAGCATATTTCCCCGACATAATCCTGCGCGCCTCTCTGCACATTCGATATAATTCTTCTAGTGGTATTATTTTCTCGTGCGCTGCAATTTGGAGCACGCTGTCGGCGGAGGTATATACTATGGGGAAGCCCGTGCTCATATGCTCCCTGCCCAGCTCTTCAATTATAACTGTTCCCGAAGCCGCCTTATTGCCCAATATTTTGCGGCCGAAAGCGTTTTCCAGCTTTGTCACAATTTCAGGCGGGAATTTTTTAAACGTAGGAAAAGGCTCTGCCAAAATTTTGCCCATAAGCTCCCAATGGCCTGTTGTAGTATCCTTTCCAGGAGAATGCTCGCATAATTTTCCATACGCAGCGCTAGGCACGGCAATCGGCCGAGCATAATCTATCCCGTCAATATTGAAAAGCCCCATTTCAGTTAAATTAGGCAGACGCGCCTGGCCTGAAAGCACCACGCTTTTTAATGTATTGCTGTTTTGGTCTCCAAAAGCAGCAGCATCCGGCAATTCCCCTACGCCCAGGCTGTCCAGCACTATCACAGCAGCTTTCATTAAAACATTCCCTCCGACGCTTTATAAAAAAGCATTAACATAATCTTTTTAAAGACAAATAAACTTTTAAAATATTATATCATAAAACGCCGCTGAATAAACTATAAATTCCGTTCATGACCAAAGGCATTATAAGCGCAACATATATGCTGGCTGGAATCGTTCCCACGACCGAACATATAAAAAACTGCAGATATCCCAGGTCCTCTCTTCCTATTCCTTTTTTACCTTTTAATAATCTTCGCTTTTTCAATCGGATAAAAGCAAGCACAGTACAGAAAAAATATATAGGCAGCAAAAGCAGATACTGCGGCAACAGCGCCAAAAGCAATATAAAAAAACCATCCAATCCCAGCAGGCTCAAAAGCATGGATGCCGAAAAGCCCAGAACAAATCCTCGTCCGCCTAAAATAAGATAAGTAAACGGATATGTAAAGGTAAACAGGCCCAAAAGCATTATAAAAAATACCGTTTCGGCAGAGCTGAGAAACGAGGTGAAAAATATGCCCCAGCGGTCTGCGCTGCCGTTAGCAATATATTCCAAATAGGATTCCATATACCGGCCAAAGCTGTCTCCAAAATAATCCCCAACATATTTATAATAAAAGCAGCCGCTGCTAATTCCTATAAGAAAAGAAACCAGCGCAATTATATAGCCCATTAAATTCTCTCTTATATGCTGAACAACGTTTTGTTTTATATACCCCAGTTTCACCATATTTCACCCCCTCTAGATATTATTTTATTGAGAGGGACTAGTTAGCATTCTTAATAAATAAAAAAGTGCTGAAATAGGGTGCAAAGCAAAGTCGAGCACAACTAAAATAAGTAATGAAACTTTACTTCAAAAATCAATAAAGAATAACTGTGTTAAGCGCAGATTATTGATAGCACGGTATTAAAACCCCAAAGAATAAGTGACTGTTGGAATTAAGATAAAATATATTTTCCCCGCATGACAATAGCGCCATACGAAAACCGTTACTCATATTTTCTATCAAAAGAGCGCCAATACGGCCATTTTGAATTTTCGGGAGTATCGTAAAATATTCGCGCAGCATGCAAACATTAAAATCCAACTATATATAATATTAAAATAATAGAAACATAATTCGATTATTAATATTTCAAATAGAAAAATACTCGTTTTGCGCGCTGTTTCATCAATTTTAAAATTATTTATTTATTCAATTGCGCTAAATTGATAAAAAATTTTAAATATAATACTACTGCAGGACCTGAAACGTCAAAAAACAACATTTTCATTTCCTGAATGACAAAATATACCTACCGTTTGAGAACTGCAGCTTATTCTTCGAAGGTATTGCTTATATAATCACAAATAAAGCCGATAAATTCACTATTTGTAGGCTTTCCCTTATCCGAACGAATGCTGAATCCAAATAAAGAATTTATATACTCCAAATCCCCGCATATCCATGCTGTTTCTATGCTGTTTCGTATATTGCGTTCAATACAATTTGGACGGTTTCCGTATTTATCTGCAAGCTGCTGGTATATTTTACCCATATTATTATAGTATGGATATGCGTTGCCGTTTCTAACCAACAACAGTATAAGATCTAATAGATAATTAAAGCCAAGTAGATTAGGCCTCATACCAATTTTCTTTAAAGTATCTCCTATGTATTTAGCCAGCTTATTCTCCCGCTCCTTTGAAATTCCCTCTATATTTATTCCACCGCCGGCATATGAAGAAATAAAATCAAAAAGCTGACTGCGCTCCTCATCTTTTTTAAAAACTCTTACCGCCCCTAGAGCCACAGCAATCCTTGCCAAAAAATCATTTGTCAATTCAGAATATATAATGAATTTTGTATTCTCCTGGCCCTCCAATTCTTTTAATAGACCAATTCCGTCTAAATCCTTTAGAATATAATCGGTAATCACTATATCCGGCATAATGTCCTGAACAGCCTGAACCAGTTCTCTGCCCGATTGATACACTCCTTTTATGACTAATTGTCCGTCGAAAGCAATTTCATGTTCACTTGTAGTACCTAGTAGTATTTTCATATGATTTCCTCCTTTATTAATTATATTCCTCTACCTAGTAAAGATATTATATTAAAGATTAACATATTTTGCAAGGGAAATTTATACAAAATAGAATATAGTTAATTATTTTGTTTAGTTTAGTTATTGATGACTATTTCATATACAATTAATCAAAAAAAACATCATATTATACATAATATCGACATATATCGCTATTACCCACAGTTTACAAGGAACCACACGCCTCAAAACAAGATAATTTCTTCATTTTCTGCGTTATCCTCAATCAACGTACTCCCCATTTCAAGGATAACAACGCAGAAAAGCCAATACTTTTCCTCTCTGCGGTCGGAGATTTTTGCTTAAGAACCCGTTGATGGCCGCACGGCGCGCGATTGAAGCCATACCAGGCATATTTTAGGACCGCGCAACAAAGCGGACCCGGCTGGTCATTGAGCAAAAACGCTTTGTACTTTGATGGTATTGTCTACACAATACCATGATTAATTATAAAAACGAAGGAAGATATCTGCTTTGCAATTATCTCCCTTCAGATTTCTTTTTTATTAATCATGCATCCAATCTATATATAAGGCATAGCCTTTTTGCGGGTCGCTTATTAATACATGTGTAACGGCGCCTATCAATTTACCGTTCTGCAATATGGGGCTTCCGCTCATGCCCTGAACTATACCTCCAGTTTTTTCAAGCAGGCGTTGGTCCGTAACCTCAATTATCATGCTTTTAGCAGCTTTTACATCCTGGTCGTTAGCCTTTATTATATTTATCTCGTATTCCTGTATTCCCTGTCCGTCTATAGTGGTTAAAATAGTAGCTTTGCCTTCCTTTACGCTATTCCGCGAAGCCATTTCTACACCATTAGGATAGAGCTTATTAATAATATCTGAATAAGTATCCCCATAAAGGCCAAATTCCGTGTTGGCCAAAATGCTGCCATATGCAGGGGAATTCAATCGGAAGCTGCCCTTAAGCTCGCCCGGGATACCCTTTCTTCCCTTGACTATATCATTAATGGTGCATTCCACAATTTCACCCGTTCCAACCGGCAGAATTGTACCTGTATCCGGGTCGGTTATGGCATGACCCAAAGCCGCGTACTTCTTATTTTGATTATCCGCGTAGGTAATTGTACCAATTCCAGCGGTACTGTCTCTAAGCCACAAACCCAGCCTGTACTTTTTCTCATATACGTCGTAAGCGGGAGTGATATTTATATCTACGTTCTTATTATTTCTTAAAACCGTCAAAGTTATCGGCCGATTCTTGCTTTCTTCCACCAGCTGCCCAAGCTGACGTGCATTTTGTAATTGATGCCCGTTCGCTTTTACTATAATATCGCCGTCAAAAAGTCCGGCCTGTAATGCGGGATTCACCTTTTTTCCACCTTCGCAGGATATATCAGAATTGCCGGCGACTATTACACCGTTTGTATATAAGGAAACCCCTATGCACATTCCTCCCGGCGTAACGGTTTTTTGAGGAAGAATATATACCTCTATATTTTTGATTTCCATTCCCAGAAAAGAAACGGGAATATTACCTCTGATTATCTCGTTTTCTCCTTCACCCAAATGTCTGAATAACTGAGAATTATTTGCAATATCTGCGTTTGCGCTTAAAACAAGGCTGTTTTTATCCTCGCACAGACTAAATGGAAAGGAGCATTCCAGCCCCACCTGCTCGTTTTCATAAATCACCACCCTGTCCGGAAGCTCAAACAGCTCAACAAGGGGTGCGCTTCTTAATATAGTAAGAAGCAGCCCGGCGCTAGCCAGAGCTAATATTTTATTTTTAAATTTCAATCTTTTCAACTCCAAATCATTTAAAATTCCGTTTCTATATCTTTTGTAAATGCAATGCAAATATGCTTGTTAAAAAAATAAAGCTTCGACAAAAAATGCCGAAGCCTGTTAAAAACAGATATTTCTTATCCAGAGCCTGTTAATTTATGTAATTTTTAATTTTTGCTTAAATTTTTCGCACTCCTCCAGCATTTCCTTTCCATGCCCGCGTGCAAGAGCGGTTTCTCCGCCGCCTGTCAGCCTTGCTATTTCGCCTATTCTGCCCTCTTCGTTAAGCAAAGAAAGGCGTGTGACGGTGCTGTCCGATGTGGATATTTTCTCAATAAAATAGTGGCTGTCAGCCATTGCCGCAATAACGGCCAGATGAGTAACGCATAACACCTGATGTGAAAGAGCTATACCCGCCATTTTCTCAGCCGTCACTTTGGCCATTCGTCCGCTTATACCCGTATCTATTTCATCAAAAACCATAGTGGGAATCATGTCCCTATCAGCAAAAATACTTTTAATCGCAAGCATAAGCCGGCTTAATTCACCGCCTGAAATTATCTTGGTAAGCGGCTTAAGAGGCTGTCCCGGATTAGCTGAAAACATAAATTCAGCCGTGTCTGCGCCGTCAAAAGAAGGCTGCTTAGCCTTCATATCTATCTGAAACAGGGCTTTATCCATGCCCAGCTCAGCCAATTCTCCCTTAATTTTTTCAGCAAGCATAACAGCGGTTTCTCTGCGTACAGCGGTAAGTTTAGCGCACGCCTCATTCAATTCAACCTGTCTCTGTTCTAATTCCTTCTTTAAATTCTCTATAGTCTGACCCGCATTTAGCAGCTCATCCAGCTCGATTTCCGCCTTGTGCATATAATTTATGGCTTTTTCCTCAGAATCACCGTATTTGCGCAGAATATCCGAGATAAGCTCCATCCTGCTTTCAACCTGCTTTAATCTGCGCGGGTCATTTTCCGAAGCGTCAAGCTGTTCAGATAATTCGCTGTCTATATCTTCCAATTCATAGTAGGCGGATTCCATCCTTCGCGTTAAATCGGCAAAATCCTCCGTATAGCGTTCAAGAGAGTTCAGCGAGCTTATTCCCGAGCGAATAGAATCCAGCGCGGCGCCCTCTTCCCTCAATGCCTGACATGCTTCAGCCAATCCCTGAGCTATCTGCTCTATATTAAGCAGCCTGGCGCGCTCGGCGCTCAACTCATCAAATTCTCCGGGCTCCAGCTCGGCCATCTGAATCTCATCTATTTGATATTTTAATAAATCGATATTCCTGGCCCGTTCCTCATCCGTACCCCAATCGGCATGCAGTCTGCTCTGTACGCCTTTATAGGCTTCATACGTCTGTGCAACCAGGCTTTTAGCGTTTAACGCTTTTTCTCCCGCATAAGCGTCTAAAAAGCTCAAATGATTTTCACTCTTTAAAAGCGCCTGATGCTCATGCTGCCCATGAATATCAACCAGCCAGGCAGAAACATCGCGCAGCATAGAAAGGGTGACAATACGACCGTTAATACGGCAGGTGCTTCTGCCGTCGCTTGAAAGCTCCCGAGACAGGATAAGGCATTCATCCTCACAATCAAAGCCCAGATTTATCAGCTCGGCTTCACGCCCGAGCGGTATATCAAAGCTGCCCTCAACATACCCTTTATTCTGCCCTATGCGAACTAATTCCTTATCCCCTCTGGCGCCGAAAAGCAAATTGAGCGAATCTACCAATATAGATTTACCTGCTCCAGTTTCACCAGTAATTACATTCAGTCCATCGCCAAATTCCACGCTTATATTATCCATAAGCGCTATATTCTTAATATTAAGGCTACGCAGCATACAATCCTTCCTAATTCATAAGCTTTTTAAACTGATTCATTACGCCTTTAACCGACTGATTATCAGCCGCAACTACAAGCAGAGTATCATCTCCGGCAACACAGCCCAGCACTCTATCGTTATTCATGGAATCTACCACTACAGCCACAGTATTAGCGCTTCCCTGTATAGTCTTTATAACTATTAAATTATTGGCCGACTGTATGGAAAGCACGGCTCCGGCAAATAATTTATGAAACCGTTCCTCCTGTTCGCTTTTATTCTTATGCTCGGTAGAATATTTATAACCGCCCTTTTTAGAAGGTACTTTTATAAGCTTAAGCTCTTTAATATCCCGGGAAACCGTGGCTTGAGTAACCTCAAAGCCGCTGCGGCGAAGCTCTCCGGCCAGCTCGTCCTGCGTTTCCAATTCCTTAGCTTCTATAAGCTCGAGTATTTTTGCATGTCTCTTGGATTTCATATGTTCCACTCTTTCTTATTTTTTATCCTCGCCCGAAATACTCCATTCGTTCAGCTTTGAATGAAGCAGCTTATAGAAATTCCTGTTTTTCACAGTTAGGAATTTTGCGTTAAACGGCGCTCTGGTAACGGTTATCTCCGCATGATTCTCGTTAAGCTTCTGCTCCATTCCGTCGTATATTATAGACACGTCAGCTTCAGCCGCAACTCTAATCTTAATTATTTCGTGGTCGGGAAAAACTATAGGCCTAGCTCTTAAAGTATGCGCGCATACGGGAGTCATCAGCATAGCAGAAAGAGACGGCGAAAGCACCGGTCCGCCTGCTGAAAGAGAATACGCCGTCGAACCGGTAGGACTTGCTATTATAAGTCCATCGGCATAAAAGCTGTCCGCCATAATATCTCCGGCGAATACATCCAAACGAATTATTCTCTCATATACCGCTCTATGTACAGAAATTTCATTAAGCGCATAAAACTTTTTTCCATGCACCTGGCATTCCAGCATCATCCGCTCGTCGATTTTATATTGGCCGGCAGCTATAATATCCAGAGCGTTATTAAGCTCAGATATCTCAATTTCCGAAAGGAAGCCAAGCCTTCCCATATTTATTCCCATAACCGGCTTACCCTTTATAGAAGCCTCGGCGATTACCCCCAGCATTGTACCGTCTCCGCCCAATACAAATACGGCGCTGCTTCGGCTGAAAAAAGTAGAACGGCTAATTACCGGGCGGCCTAATTTTTCTGCTACATCGCCAAAAAGCACCGGTTCTATGCCCTTCTCCTCCAAAAGCTTTATTAATAATTTAGTAACTTCCAGCGTTATATCTTTATTAAGATTAACAATTATACCTATACATTTGAGCATGAGCGCACCTCCGTATATATTATATACGAAACTGCATAAATATACAAGGAAATAATTTTTAAATAATTGAAATTAAAATAACGTGCCCTTTTGGCGGCTTATTTTCAACCTGCCTTTTGGAAAAGACTATCGGTAAATTTAACGGCATAGCCGTTTATTGAAAGGTTTAAAGTATATTCCGCCTTGCCGTCATGATATCTAGTCAAGCCTGTTCCCGCATAGCCCGATACCTCGCCGCACGCTATTTCATATATAATTCCTTCAGGCGATTTATCGCACAGGCTATAAAAAAGCTCCCAATTTTTACCGCTATTGACGCTGTTTATGATAATACGGCCGGCGTCAGCCTTCAATAAAAGCGTATCAATTTTTGCATCAGAATACAGCGGCGCGTTTTCTGAAGAGCATACCGCTATTTCCCCCGAATTATCCTGTACAAGAGAAAATTCCCATACATGATTTTCTATTGCAAATTCATTTTCGGCCGAACCAAATATTGAACTGCCGAACAAGCAAACCAACAGCGTCAAACATGCGGCAGCAATGAGAATTATAATTAATATTGCCGGCTTTTTATAGTGAGCTGTCATTTTTATATGCCCACAAGATGCTAAGGCTTCGGTCTTAGAATTATAAATGCTGCCCGCAGTCTGCTTCAAACTGCTCTTTATTTTGTAATTATCAATTTGCTCCTTACCCTGCTTCATAGAAATAATAGTAAAATCAGATTTCAACCGTCCGCTTTGTTTTGCTGTCAAACATGACCGTATGCTCAAAGCTGGTGATATTTTCCGCTCCCAATTCTTTCAACCACCCCGCAACCTCCTGCGTTTTAAATGGTCCGGCGCCAGGAGGTCCTCCTATATACGGCACGTTCTGCCAAAGCCAGTCAGGCGTAGGCCAAAAAGCCCATTTAGGGCTTATAGCCTGATATACGTTTTTTTCAACCCCGCTTTGGCCATGATGCGCCATTTGTACAGCGTCAGCACGCAAATCATAGCCCTTCATTAAAAGGCGGCGGCCTCCCTCTACGGCTAAATCACCAAGAATCAATAATGAAAAATCCTCTTCACTCACTCTGAAAACGCAGGACTGATTATTAAATGGCTCTGTCAGCAAATCGGGATTAGCCGCGCTTAAAACCTCAACACGCATAGAGCCAAGCTGAAACACCTGTCCCTCCCGAATTTGAAATACATTATCCAGCGTGCGCTCAAATTGATTCCAGGTTAATAAATCCTCCTCATCCCTTTTGCCCTTCGCCCAAGTATCAGGAATCATGGAAGTGCCAATCCTGTCCGTGACAATTCCCTGAGGGTCGGATAAAACCTCTATTACGGCGTTATGATGATCGCAATGAGGATGGGTTATAAGCCAAAGGCTTACATGCCCTCCAGCGCTTTTAATAAGCCGCCGCAGTTCATCCCCGTTGCCGCTGTAGCCTCCGTCAACAACCAATAATTCTCCGCTCTCAGCGATAATCTCATAGCCCATGCTTTGTTTGTCATTCATATTGGTTTGCTGAATTATCTTCATTTTTATATACCTCTTAAAAAGCCGTCAAACATTCTTATCGGCTTCAAGAATGGCAAGCTGCGCTTCAAGAAGATATTTAATCCTGTTCCTTATATTATCTTCCTCAGCTCTAAGAGTATCTACATGCTCTAACTGCTCCTTAGCACGCTGCTCGGCCGCTCTCATAAGCTCTGAAGCGCGCTGCTGAGCGCTCTTTAAAATACTGCTTCTGAGCTCTCCTGCCTGAGCCAGAGCAAAATCTATAGCCTGCTCCTTAGCTTTCAGCTCCGAGAGCTGTTTGGATAAAGCGTGCAGCCGACCGTCCAGCCTCTCATTCTCACTCTGAAGCATTTCGATTCTTCCGCACAGCCTATCCATTTCCGCATCCACCTCAGAGGCCGCATATCCATTTTTTACTTTGGAAAATTCGGCGTTCTGACGTCTGCTTTTATCCTCCACGGCTTATCCCCTCAATTTCATTGCCTGTATCTATCGCTCTCATCCAGCACTAAAAAGCCATCCGCGCTCGGCTCCTGTTCCTTATCTCTCTCAGGCTTTTCTATCTTGGTATCAGTAGAAGTGAATAAATAAATCCCCTTGGAGATTTTGGTAACCTGAGCCTCCAGCGCAAAAGCCGCTCCGCTCATAAAATCTAATATGCGCTGCGCTATTTCCTTTTCAATGGAATCCAATTTTATTATTATCTGCTTGTTCTGCTTAAGCTGAAGAACAAGTTCCTGCGATTCAGTATATGTAGCGGGCGAATGAATCAGCATAGTATGCGAGTTAGCGCCGCCTTGAATAGAGGAAAGCCTAGACCTCTTCCGGCGCGCTTCATATATATCGTCCGTTTGACTATAATCGTGGCTATTCATGCTTACTTCCTCCCTTTTGCTTTCTCTTCTGGCATAACGGGAACTGCTTGTCTGGCTGCCGCCCGATGAAGAACGGGGGTACCTGTTTGTAGTAACGGTGATGCCGTCCTGTTCATCCATATCCTCTTCGTCCTCGTCCTCCTCGAAGGTATTATCGAAATCCTCCTCATCCTCCTTGGATACCCCGATAATTTCCAGCATCTTATTTATACCCTTGCCCATTTCTCATACGCTCCTATATATTTATTAATTATTTTCTTTCTCCGAATAAAGCGCGGCCCGGACGTATCATATTGCTGCCTTCCAATATGGCCTCAAAAAAATCCTCGCTCATACCCATGGAAAGCACGGCTTTCTTTAGTCCCATATGCCCGCAGAATACCTCATACAGCTTATACATTTCCTCAAAGCATTTACGCCTTAAGGATGTTTCGGCCGCAATAGGCGCTACTGTCATAAGCCCGCTGGGCTTAACCGCCGGCAGATTCATAAGTCTGTCGCAAAATTCTTTCAAAACCTCGTCTTTCGGCTCAAGACCGCCCTTGGAAGCCTCCCGGCCTATATTTATTTCTATAAGCACAGGCATAACTATTTGACATTTCCGCGCCTGACGGTTTATCTCCTCGGCCAAAGACAGCCTGTCCACCGATTGAATCAGACTGACTTTATCAACTATATATTTTACCTTATTACTTTGTAATTGTCCAATGAAAAATGCTTGTCCCGCACTTGTTATATTTGGATATTTTTCAATCAGCTCCTGCACCCTGTTTTCTCCATAGGCCGGTATGCCCAGAGACAAAGCCTGATTTATTTCCTGAGCGCTCCTAGTTTTGCTAGCGGCTACTATAGTTATTTCATCCGTTTCACGCCCAGCCTGCTCACAAGCACTTTTTACACGTTCCCTAAGCGTTTCTATATTCTGCTTCAAATCCATAATAATTTCACTTCTGTTCACCACTTAATCAGCATTAAAAAACTCATTATTTATTATATATAACGCCATTTAAAGGCAATTCGCCGCTTTTCGCAGCAATTAATGTTGAATTGTCCTCCTCTGCCAGCCGGTTCACATATACGGCGTTTTTCTGCCCCTTATCGTCTAGTATATATATATACTGGCCCTGTTCATCCTCTCTTATAAAGCCGGACGGCACTATGAATCCCTCGTTTATGGGAGAATTCACGCTTATTTTTACCGAACGCAGTCCAAGCACTCTATCGACCTCTCCACTAATTTCAAATATAACAACCCGTTCTCTCTCGTTTAAAACATCGTATACGCGGGCGTTAAAAGCGCCATCTACGCCCGAAATATATATTTCAGTTTCCGCTCCAGCTGTAATGGCCTGATTATCGCAAATTGCGGCGATATAGAACTTTTCAGGGCTTATTATTTTGGCTATTTCACCATCTCTGCGATTATTTACCGGATTATTCCCGTTTAAGGCCTGCTTTATAAGGGATGCTGTAACGTTTGATAAAGCGGAAGCGTTCAGGCTGTCCTCAAAACCGTCCGCAAACCAGGATATATATCCGTCCGCAGGCGAAAGCACTTCTTCCTGCCAGCCGCTCAAAGCCGCGGCACGCTCTTTCTCGTCCTCATAAAGCAGCGCTACCGAATCGCTGGGAGAAAAATTGTCGCGTATGTATTGCTGTCTCTCTTCCATTAAGCGTATAAGCTCTGCGTTTAATTCAAAATATGATAAATCCCCCTCCTCATAGTCCTGAAGACTTTTAAGAGTCTTTTCAATATCCAAATCATACTGCACTAGCTCGGGCTTATATATATCCTTTATAGTTTCGCTTTCCTGAGCTAAAACAATGCTTTTTTGAAGCTCCCATAAATCCTTTACAGCTGAAACAACATATCCCTTTTTATACAAGCTTGCTAACGTCTGGCCCTTTGTTACCAGCTCCCCCTCCGCCGCCCGGTATATCAAACGGTCATTTTCAGGTACGGAAACAAGCTGCTCATCATATATTACAGCAGCATCACAGAACCCCGAAGCAGACATGCTGCCATATCTAACATAACTTTTACTAGGTACGAACAGCAAAAAACACAGCCCGACTATAACGGCAATAACAATAATTAAAAAAATATAAAATCTTAAACCTAATCTATATGACCTCGTACTCAAGCCTTACCTCTTAGATATTATAATCAATAATCTGCTGCATTGGCATATAAAATATATTTTGCTTCAGCTCCTGGCAATTTGATTTTTTTCTGCTCTATTCTCAGTTTGCATATTCTGGCACAGCCTCTTTGACCCGAAAACAGTCAAACTGTACTAAGCTGAAGCCATAGAATCAAAAGAATTTAATTCACACCCCTGCATGGCATCCGTACGGCATTTATCTAACATGCCGGAAGCCAAAGCAGCGAAACGAAAACGCAAATTCAGCATTTATGAGCCGCGCCATATTTTATACGCTAACGCTTTTTATATAGTACTACATTTGCAGCTTTTATGCAATATAATTTACTGTTTTTATAGGTAATCTTTCAAGTAATTTATTATTTCCTCAGCATATATGCCGTGAGCGTATTCATTCACATGCCAATCGTCCCAAAAAACCTCCTTGCCCATACTTATTTCAGCTTTTACGCGCGCGTTTGTATCAGCAAGAGGTATTTTCCTGCTTTGGGCCGCCCTTTTCACCTGCTCTATATACGTCTCATACTCCCATGCGCTCCACGGCTCTTTCTGAGCCCCCCGTATAGGAGCGGTTGTATGCATTATTAATACTGCGCCCAAATCATCAGACCGCTCTATAAGGCTAAAAAGAGATGAGCGGTATTCCTCCGGGCTTTGCCCCGAAAGCCAGTCGTTTATGGTATTGGCCTCGCCTATAATAATTTTAGGCTTATAGACGCATACATATTCCTGCCAATAACTCTTTAAATACGCTGATAGAGAGGTACTGCCTATTCCAGAATTTATTACAGCATAATTCCCGGCGTATGCCTCTATCCTATAGATAATATTATCTCCCAGAATATCCTTAACAATAAGCTCATGCATTCCTGAATTACAGAATAACGGTATTATAACGTACGGCTTTTTCTCATCAAGCACTATATTAAAACACAGCCTCCCATCCAAATATATTTCGGTTTGTCCAGATTGCAGCCTTCCGCCGATATCTGCGGCCAATATTTGGATGCGAAAAAGCCCGGCTTCACAGAAAAGCCTGTATACGCCGCTCCGTTTAGGCTCATATTCATCCGCCGAGGAATCCGTCAAGGCATTTATTTTTTCTCTTAACCTATTAGCATAGCATGGATAGATAAAAGGCATAAGGCGTTTTTCTCCGCCCTGAGCAGGAGGCGAAAAATGCCGCTCGCCGTCAACTCCCTGCCCCCAGGTATGAGAGTCCCCCTCCAAAACAATCGTACTAATCATGTTCCACCTCAAATATCCTCAATTATAAGAAACTATACGTCTAATAACGGAATAGCTTTTTCAATTCTTTCGTTATCCTCAATGGACAGGCGTTAAATGCTCCTCAACCGTCCGCCCTGAAAATCTCCGGCTGAGAACCTAAAATCAGAATGATGAAATCCTCATCCTGCAAAACGTTTGAACGACGCGTACCGCACGTGCCCTAAGCAAAAGCAGCGTTGCCCAACGCAGATTCAATATGCTTTCTGACCGTATAGTTCTTTATAAACTGAGGGTAATTGGAAAATAAAAATAAAGCCGTGATTTTTCAAATGCACGGCTTTAAATACTATTAAATTATTTCTTAGCCCGAAGCTCTGCAATCCTAGCCTGAGCAGCGGCAAGACGGGCAATGGGCACTCTGAAAGGCGAGCAGGAAACATAATTGAGACCCACTTCATAGCAGAATTTAACTGTCGACGGGTCTCCGCCATGCTCTCCACAGATACCCAGCTTGATATCGGGGCGAGTCTTGCGGCCAAGCTCTGCGGCCATTTTCACCAGCTTGCCAACACCATGCTGGTCCAGACGCGCAAATGGGTCAAATTCATATATCTTCTTGGCATAATAATCATCCAGGAACTTTCCGGCGTCGTCGCGGCTGAAGCCGAAAGTCATCTGAGTAAGGTCGTTAGTACCAAAGGAGAAGAATTCAGCCTCCTGGGCAATTTCGTCAGCCAGGAGCGCGGCGCGGGGTATCTCAATCATGGTTCCAACCATTATCTTGAGCTGAACACCCTTTTCCTCCATAACCTTCTGAGCGGTAGCCATAACTACATCCTTAACATACTTAAGCTCCTTGACTTCACCCACCAGCGGAATCATTATTTCGGGAACTATGGTTTTGCCCGTAGCCTGCCCCACTTCTATAGCCGCTTCTACAACCGCACGGGTCTGCATTTCGGCAATTTCAGGATAGGTAACCGCCAGGCGGCAGCCGCGGTGTCCAAGCATGGGGTTGAATTCATGCAGGGAATCAATAGTAGCCTTAAGCTGGTCGTAAGAAAGATTCATCTCCTTAGCCAGAGCTTCAATGTCCTCTTTCTCGGTAGGCAGGAACTCATGCAGCGGGGGATCCAGGAAACGGATGGTAACCGGACGCTCCTGCATAGCCTCGTATATGCCCATAAAGTCCTTCTTCTGGAAGGGCAGCAATTTTGCCAGAGCGGCTCTGCGCTGCTCCTCTGTTTTGCTGACTATCATTTCGCGCATGGCGGGAATCCTGTCCTCATCAAAGAACATGTGCTCGGTACGGCACAGTCCAACGCCCTCAGCGCCAAATTCCACAGCCTTAAGCGCATCGCGGGGAGTATCGGCATTAGTGCGAACCTTCATTGTGCGAATGCTGTCCGCCCAGCCCATAATAGTTCCGAAATCGCCTGACACGCTGGCGTCAACAGTAGGAATAGCCTCGCCGTAAACATTACCCGTGCTGCCGTCCAGAGAAATATAGTCGCCCTCTTTATATGTCTTGCCGCCTACAGTAAAGGTGCCGGCAGCCTCGTCAATAACGATATCTCCACAGCCCGCTACACAGCAGGTGCCCATTCCGCGGGCAACAACCGCAGCATGAGAGGTCATGCCTCCGCGAACAGTCAAAATGCCCTGGGAAGCATACATTCCCTCGATATCCTCGGGGCTGGTCTCCAATCTTACCAGCACGACTTTATTGCCAGCCTTAGCCGAAGCAATAGCGGCGTCAGCAGTAAAGCAAACCTGGCCGCAGGCAGCTCCGGGGGAAGCAGGCAGGCCCTTAGTTATAGGCTTAGCCTTTTTAAGAGCGGCAGCCTCAAATTGAGGATGCAATAAAGCGTCAAGCTGCTTGGGGTCGATATTCATAACCGCATCTTCCTTGCTTATCATGCCTTCGTTTACAAGGTCAACGGCAATCTTAATAGCAGCGGCGGCAGTACGCTTTCCATTACGGGTCTGCAGCATGTAAAGCTTGCCTTTTTCGATGGTAAACTCCATATCCTGCATATCGCGGTAATGCTTTTCAAGGGTCTCAGCTATCTGAGCAAACTGGTTGTAAACCGCTTCATTCGTATTCTTAAGCTCGCTTATTGGTTGGGGAGTACGGATACCGGCAACAACGTCCTCGCCCTGAGCGTTCATAAGATATTCGCCGTACAGCTTGCGCTCTCCGGTTGAAGGGTTACGGGTAAAGGCCACGCCTGTTCCCGAATCGTTGCCCATATTTCCAAATACCATGGCCTGTACGTTTACCGCCGTGCCCCAGTCGCCGGGGATATCATTCATACGGCGATAAACAATAGCGCGGGGATTATCCCAGGAACGGAATACCGCCTTAACAGCCTCCAGCATCTGCTCCTTAGGCTCCTGCGGGAAGGCTTGTCCCTTATTTTCAAGATAAATGGCCTTATATTCTTCACAAATCGCCTTCAAATCCTCAGCAGTAAGGTCGGTATCAAACTTATAGCCCTTCTCCTGCTTAACTCTGTCCAGAACATGCTCAAACTTCATGCGGTCTATTTCCATAACAACGTCTGAAAACATGGTTATGAATCTGCGGTAGCTGTCATAAGCAAAACGCTCGTTATTGGTAAGCCTGGCAAGGCCTACAACAGTCTGGTCGTTAAGGCCAAGATTAAGGATGGTATCCATCATGCCCGGCATAGAGGCGCGCGCGCCCGAACGAACTGACACCAAAAACGGATTGCTTACGTCTCCAAATTTTTTGCCGCATATTTCCTCGGTCTTAGCCAGAGCTTCTTCAATCTGGGCTACGATATCGTCAGAAATACGCTTGCCGTCCTCATAATATTTTGTGCAAGCTTCGGTAGTAACCGTAAAGCCCTGAGGCACGGGCAGACCCAGCCCCGTCATTTCGGCAAGGTTCGCGCCTTTGCCACCCAGGAGATTGCGCATGCTGGCATCTCCCTCGCTGAAAAGGTAAACATACTTTTTACTCATCAACGGTATTCCTCCTAATTAAAATCTAAAAGCAGACAACTGCTTTATGGCGAATTTCATGCCGGCCCCAAAGGTGTGCATACATAAACGGCCGACGCTCCTTTAAGCACCTAAGGTATAATAATACAATTAACAAAAAAACACAACTATATTTTGCGCCTTTCTGGCTTAAAATAATAATATAATGAATAATATCCTGCAAAATTAATAAAATTTTTAAATTTACTGCGCTATTTAATAAAATATGCCGCGCTTTTAAATTGATGGTCAAAGCACAGCTGTATATGGCGTATAAGAATCAAAAACGCATTGTCAACTGTCGCAGGTGCAGCTTCATTTATAAAGCTTTCGCTCTCTGAATAAACGCAGCCCTCAATAAAATCCGCAGTCCCCTTTTCCTGCTTTATCCAGCCTGCTCCGCTAATCTTGGCGGCGCAACCGTCGCATATTCCGCCCTCTCCAGGCAAAAAGCAATCCGCTGGTTTACCGCATTCAAGGCAATGCTTAAAGTCGGGCATATAACCGCTGATATTCAAAAGCCGCGCCGAAAAAAGCGCCAGCATGGCCTTGGGAGAATTGCCGCATAGTGCGTAAAGGCACCCCCTCAGCAGCTCAAACAGCTCAAACTGAGGCTGCTGCGTCCCGGCATAGTTAGCCATCTCCACCATGGCTGACGCCGCGCACATTTTATCAATATCTTCTCTCAAGGGATAAAAGCTGTTTATTAATGAGCATCCGGTTAAGGCATACCGCCCGCCTCTGTCGCTGAGCACATAGCTGCCGTATGTAAAAAGCTCCGCAGCAAAACGAAGCTTGGCATTTTGTTTGCGTATTCCTCTGGCGGAAACGCTTATAAGCCCGCAGTCGGGAGTAAGCAGGGTAAGCATGCGGTCTGCGTCCTTATAATCCGCATGTCTTAAAACTATACCCTCCGTCTTTAATTCGCCCATTCTGACTTAATCTTACCTCCGTTAATTATAAAACGGGCGCTTTTGCTCCTGCTCAGCCTTTTTTATCCTTTCTCTCCCTTAGAGCCGAACGGGTATTAAGATAAAGCGGATCGCCCGTCTTCATAAAAAGCTTCCAAAGCGCCTCATCTAACTTTTTATCCATAGCTATCCCTCCTTTATTTATATTTTGCGCTATAAATAAAGGAATATGAGTATATAAATTTTGCCAGCGCGCAGTCAGACAATACGGCGATTATTTGCCTGAATAGCCCAGCTGCTTTAAAACACTCCTGGAATTACGCCAATCCTTTTGAACCTTTACAAACAATTCAAGATATATCTGGCATTGAAACAGCTCTTCCAATTCTGTCCGCGCTTCAGCGCCTATTCTTTTCAGCATAGAGCCATTCTTCCCTATGATTATACCCTTATGCGAATCTCTCTCGCACATAATGTCGGCCAGGATATAAATAGTCCCATTAGAGCGCTGCTGCATCTTTTCTATTTCCACTCCCACGCCGTGCGGCACTTCCTCCTTAAGCAGCATAAGCATTTTTTCCCTTATAACCTCGGATACCAGAAATTTTTCAGGATAATCGCTTACTATATCGTCAGGAAAAAACTCTGGTCCTTCAGGCATAGCCTTTATTACCGCCCGCAAAAGAGAGTCGATGTTTTCGTCCTTAAGCGCGCTCAGCTCGAATACTTCGTCTATTCGCGCGCATTCCAGAGCCTTGGCCTTAAGCGCTTCAACCTGTTCACGCTCAGCCGCATCTTTTTTATTTATCACTACAAAAACAGGGCATTGCAGCCTTGAAAGCCCCGTAAGCATCTCCCTGTCCAGCGGACCGAAGAATTCGTCGGCAGCCAGCATAGCTATAACGCAGTCCACTCCGTCAACCGAGCTTTTCTGTTCCTTCATCATATATTCGCCCAGCTTGTTCTTGGGTTTATGTATGCCGGGCGTATCCAAAAAGACTATTTGATATTCCGGCTTTGTAAGAATCCCCTTGATAAGATTCCGCGTTGTCTGGCTTCTGGGAGTAACTATAGCTATTTTTTGGCCAAGCAGCCTGTTAAGCAGGGTTGACTTTCCTACGTTCGGCCTACCAATAATAGCGGCAAAACCCGCCTTATGCGCATTCATATTTTCAAATCTCCATTTCCTCAATCTCTACTCTGGGAAGCATATGCTCAAAATCCTCTTTAAGCATAGGAGCAGTGCCCTCGGTAAGCACGCACGCTGTAGCCGCGGCTACTCCCTGAATAAAAAAGTTCTTCATATCCAGCCCGTCGCTTATGCCCTTAACGCATCCGGCGACCATAGCGTCCCCGGCGCCTACGGTAGATTTTACGCGCACCTGAACAGGCGGAGCGTAATACGCCTTTAACCCGTCGGTAATAAGCGCTCCGTTTTTCCCCATTGAAACGCAGACTATATTAATACCCCCGCGCGTCAATTCAAGAGCCGCATCCAAATGCTCCCTAGGAGTTAAAAGCTCTCTTTTAGCATGAAGGGACAATTCATAGCTGTTAGGCTTTACCAAATACGGCTTAAACTCCAGCCCGGCCTCAAAGGCTTCTCCGCTCGCGTCCAAAACACATTTGGCCTTAGGGCATTTATTCATAAGCCTAGCGTAATATGAAGGCTCGCAGCCGGGCGGAAGGCTGCCTGAAAACACAGCCACATCACATTGAGCCGCCCAGCGTTCCACCAAAGCCTCAAGCTGGTCCTTTTTATCCTCTCCGGCAAAACGCCCGCTCTCGTTAAATTCAGTCATAATGCCGCTCTGGATATCTATGGCTTTTATATTTGTTCGGATTTCCCCGGCAGAATATACAAATTCATAAGGAACGCTTTCCTTATCCAGCAATTCAGTTAAAATACCTCCGTTGCTTTGGTAATTAAAGCCCGTTAAAAATGCCTGACCTCCTAAACGAGATAAGGTTACGGCTACATTTACGCCTTTTCCGCTGGGATTAAGCATACTGTCTACAATCCTGTTATACTGTCCCATAATAATACCGTTGACAGTTATAGTTTTATCTATGCATGGATTGACGCATACCGTAAGTATCATTTATACAACCTCCGGACCGGACGAACCGCATTTTAATAATATTATTGCTCTTTTTCAGGAAAATAAACAGCCTCGGAAGCGAGGAGCGAAGGGTTATCGGCTTCCCTATTCAAGCGCGCAGCCGCAATCCCCGTTGCAATTATAAAAAGCAATAATTGCCCCGTTTGAACGTTAAACGCCGTAACGTCCAGCATGCCGTGCGCCACAGTATATATCAAGCATCCGGCCACGGCTGAGATTTCCGCGCAGGCTCTTTTCTTTCTTTTAAAGGACGCAAATACCTCCTTAAGCTGTTCGCCGAACATTATAATCATGGAACCTGTGCCGGCGACGCCAAAATCAAGCAGAAAATTAACAAACAGGTTATGAGCATGCAAATAATTGCGAGACATAAGGCCATGACCGTATATTCTGAAATAGAAGGGCCCGCCTCCTAAAATAGGTCTCTCTAAAAATCCCTCCAGCGCCACGGTTATTATATCCATGCGCTCATACCAATTTTCTTCCACGTTCAGCAGCCTTGGAATGTGCTCAAAATTAAATAAAGCAACCAGAAGTACTGCCGCGCAGCCGCCCGAATAAATAACCGCCATTTTATATTTTCTCATGGCCAGCAGCACAATCAGGCCAGCGGCGGCAATGCTTGGAATAGCCGTGCGGCATTGAGTAAAAAGCACGCCCGCCGCGCAGAAAGTCAACGCGGCCGCGTAAAGCATATTATATTTCTTATCGTATACGTCCACAAACGCCGCTACCGCGGTTATAAGCACTAAGGAAAGCGCGTTGGCCAGAAGATTCGGATTATGGAAAGTAGCCTCCGGCCTGTAATTCGCCCCTTTAATAAAAAGCTGAATTATTCCTATAAAAACTACGGCTATGCTTAATACGCATATGCTCCTGAAGCAAATATGAATCAATTCTCTATCCAAAAAGGAAGCCGCTGTTATATAAACCACCAGCATGGGAAACAGCACGAATACCGTACCCGCCAGGCCAAGCCAGTTTCGAGTAAGCAATGAGCCTACAACCCCTACGCCGCAGAAAATGCAGGCATACAAAAAACCCGGAGAACGCAAAAACGCCGTCCTGGTTTTTTTTCTAATCAAAAATATAATGGCCGTAACGCCGCATACTACTCCAGCTACATAAGCCGTCATAAATATGCTGGCCACGCATATAATTATAAGCCTCTGCTCCAAGCCGCGCCGCCAAAACGCCTTAAAAAGCGTTATTATGCCGGCGGAGTTCCCAGCGGGCAATTTTCCCATATTATCCACCCTAATTATCATCTAAAACGCTTCTTAACACGCGCGTTTTTTAATAGTACAAAAAAACAGTCCTCTATACTTGCTTTATTATACCATATGATATAATAAAAGCAACCAGCCGCTAAATTAAATTTATTAATTCTGTAAGTCTGTCTATAACCGTTGAACCGCATTTAACAAGCCTGTCCCTGCTCTGATGCCCTGAAAAATACAGAATGCAGCGGCAGTTAATACTCAGCGCCGTCTCATAGTCATGCAGAGTATCCCCTATCAAAACGCCGTCTTCCCCCTTTAAGCCGCTCGCTTTAATAAAATCCGCCGCCAGCTTAGCCTTCCCATAAGCATGAATATTATCGGCGCCTATTATATGATAAAAATATGTATCCACACCAAGCGCCTTAGCCTGCCTCAAAAGCGTTCCCTTTTCAGAAGCGGAAAGCAATATCTGCTTTAATCCTCTGTTCTTAAAACTATCCAATACTTCCCAGGCGCCCCTAGTAAGCGCACACGCCTCTGAAAGCCCGGCGTATTCTTCAACATATGCAGCGCTCAGTTCCTCAAATGAAAGCTTGGATAAATCAAAACCCACTAATTTATAATATTCCACTACTGGAAAAGTGAATATATCCATATAGCGCCGGCGGCTTAAACGCTTCATGCCGTATTTATCCAAAACATTATTCATGGCCTCAAGGGAAGCCTCGCTGTCGTCCAGGAGCGTTCCGTTCCAATCCCATATTATATATTCAGGCATAATTTCATCTTCCATAAAACAGCTTGGAATAGGTCTTCATGCTGAATTGGTCGTCGCTTGAGGAATTTAAAACAACCGCTCCCTTTCCTGCATCGGGTGAACGCTTTATACCTTTTTCCTCCAAAACGCTTTTCAGTCGGTTTACCGTCCCTCTATTGCCGTCAAAGAGCAAAACATTCTGCCCAAAGGCCTCTTTAATATCCTCTCTGATGAACACATAATGCGTGCATCCCAGCACTATTGCTTCAATGCCCAAATTTCTATAGGGAGCCAGGATTTCGCAAAGATAATTATTGAGCTCGTCGCTGCGGCTAAGCACATTATGCTCTATCATTCCCGCCAATTTATTGCACGCCAGATTTACAACCCTCTCGCGCGCATTAAAGCGTTCAAGAAGATTATTATATCTCTCCAGCTTAATTGTAGCGGGAGTAGCCATCATAAGCACCTTGCCCTCTACCGCCGCAAGCGCCGGCTTTATTGCCGGCTCCATTCCTATAACGGGAATATCCACTTCTTTGCGCAACTCGTCTATAACCGCGCTGGTAGCCGTATTGCATGCTATCACCAGCGCTTTTATATCGTTTGACATAAGATATCCTATGCCGCGCATGGTAAGCTCAAAAATTTCCTCACGGCTTTTTTCGCCATACGGCGCGTTTGCAGAATCGCCGTAATAAATATAATTTTCTTCAGGCATCAGCGAGCACGCATCCTTAAGCACGCTCAAGCCTCCTACTCCGGAATCGAAAAAACCTATGCTTTTATTAATCATTTGTATCAGTCCTTTCAACTCTCCGCCGAAAACAGCATATCTATAGCCTCGGCCAGAAGCTCGGCGGAATACATTACTTCTTCTAATGTGTTATAATGATTGCCCATCTCAATTAATACCGAACCATCGCATAAATGCTGATTGTACCTGTTGGTCTTCATATTGACATCCTTGCACAAATAATCGTTCATGCCGTTCAGATAATCGGTAAGGGTCTGCGCTATCTTTAAATTATATTGCCAGTTGGGCTTAATGTCAAATCTATTCCCCTCAGTACCCTCAGCCGTACCTATAACAAACATTATTCTGGCCGCATCCCTGCCGTTTACCTCCGCCGTATTGACCGGCTTTTTAACGGTGTTATACGCATCTCTGTGAAGGTCGATAACCAAATCAAATTCTCCCTCCTCCTTTAAATGCTTTTCCACCGTTTTTAGAGAGCGCTCATAGGCGGTATAAAATCCGGGAGAAATATGGTCTGTCTTGTCATGAATAACCGTATAGCCCATATCGGTAAGCTGCTGGGTCAATACCTCGCCCACCTTAACAATACTGTATTCCTGGTCATATGTACGTCCTTCGCTCGTTTCCTTATATACGTCGTCCGCCTGCTTCTTAAAGGATTCGTCATTATGCGTGTGATATATAAGTATCTTTATATCTTCCTTTTCTCCCTTTAAATCCAAAGGCTCCAATTTCAAGCCCTCAGTTATCTTCTCTACCTCCATTTTCAGACTGTCCGAAATTTCTTCCCCGCCGAAAATAATATCGTCCTCAGGCGCCCAAAGGGATAATTCGTCGTCTGGAAAGCTGCCTTTAACTATGGAGGCGGGGGAAGAAACGTCCACCCCGAAAATAACCCGGCCCGCAATAGCGCCCAGCCTGTCCAGCACCCTTGAAAAGGCGCTTTTAGGCTGGGCGTAGTAATCCGCCTGAACGCTTAAGGAATCTGTTGAAGCAGGCTTGCTTATTAAAAAAAGCACGACTGATATTAAAACCGTAAATTTTACGGCAGTCTTAAAAAAGGAAAAGATTTTATTTCCCAGCATAAATATCCCCTCTTCTCAAGTAAATTACATAGATATTTTTATGCCGGACATTTCTATTATATTACTTAGTACATAAAATCCCTAATCTCCTCCATATTAACCCCGTCGTGCAGCGCCAAATTCAGCCCGTCCGCCAGCATGCGTGAACAATCCTCAATAATAATATCTATTTCCTTGGGGGTAACTATCAGCTCCTTAATATTTTCATTTATATAGTCCTCTGCCGAAAGGCGCAGCCTTCCGTCGTTACTGCGCTCCAAAAAATCTTCAAGCACCGAGGATGCGTAAACTACCATGGGAATACCCAAAGCGTACACCGGGATTCCCAAAGTCTCCCTATTGATTCCGCAGCGCTTATTCCCTACGCCCGCGCCCGGCGCTATACCCGTATTGCTCATCTGAATAGTATCTCTTATCCGTTGAACGCTGGCGGCGGCAAGAGAATCTATAGCTATAACATACTGAGGATTTATTTTTTCGCACAGCGCAGAAATTATATCAGAGCTTTCTATGCCGGTCGCTCCCAATACTCCGGGCGCTATGGCGCAGACAGAATTTACCCGGCTGTCCACCTGATCAGGTATCATTTTTAACAAATGCCGCGTAACCATAAGCTTATTTACTGTTTTAGGTCCAAGCGCGTCGGGCGTCATTTTTGCATTTCCCAGGCCCACAACCAATACCGTTTTCCCCTTCTCAGGCCTGGGCAGCAATTCCTTAAGCTGCTCTGATACAGCTTTGCCTATAAGCCCGTGATGCTCCGAATCCCTGTTGGCAATATATTCGGCGTTTATCGTTATATATGTCCCCTTTTGCTTATCCAACCTTTTAGCGGCCTCGTCAGTAAGAATTTCCACCTTCGTCACCTTTATATCCTTATTAATTGACCGGCTCTCTGATTTTATGCCGTCGGATACGCCGCCCCGCGAGGTATGATACTCAAACGCTTCTTTAGCTAAATCCGTTCTTAAAGACATTGTCAATCACTCCATTTACGCTGAAATCTTCTATAAACCGCATTTTAGCCAAATATAATTTCAATTATGCAAAAAAACTATTGCGCTAAATAAATATTTGTGCTAACATGTATTAGTCAACGCAGCAGAGGGGGTGAATCCATGGCTAACATCAAATCGGCGAAAAAACGGATTTTGGTGAACAATAAGAAAAATCTGCGCAACCGTTCTATCAAATCCGCGCTTAAAACGGTTATTAAAAAATATGACGCTGCCGTCGCATCGGGAGATAAAGAGCTTGCCGCTTCTATGCTGCCTCAAGTATCAAGCGCTATAGATAAGGCCGCGGCTAAAGGCGTAATCCATAAAAATGCCGCAAACCGCAAGAAATCACAGCTTGCTTCCAAACTGGCCTGATTGTAAACGGATATAATGCTCTTTAAGGCGTCTTTTTAAGGACGCCTTAATTATTTTATAAAAAGGATACTATAATGGCAACCTTTGATGATTTTATAAAACTGGATATCCGCGTAGGAACGATTATAAGCGCGCTGCCCTTCAAAAACGCCAAAAAGCCCGCATATAAGCTGAAAATTGATTTAGGTAATAAAATAGGAATTAAAAGCTCCTCCGCTCAAATAACCCAAAATTACAGCCCGTCTGAATTAATAGGTAGGCAGGTGCTTGCAGTAGTAAATCTTCCCCCAAAGCAAATTGCAGACTTTATTTCGGAGGTATTGGTGCTGGGCGTATACTCCAAAAGCGGAGTGATTCTAATTACGCCTGAGCAAAAGACAGAAAACGGAGATAAGCTGGGCTGAATACCGCCGGCGCGCCTCTATATTTTAAAGAAAGGAGCTATTAATAATGCTGGAAAAGCTTAGAGCAGATGATTTTGAAAACGTATTTGAAATAATGAAGGACAGCTTTCCAAAGGACGAATACCGGCCCTTTGAAGAACAGAAAGCTCTTTTAGAGGTACCCGAATATCAAATTTACGCCTTCAGAAACAGCGAAGCTCAGACTATAAAAGCATTTATAGCGGTTTGGAATTTTAGCTCAACAGTATTTATCGAGCATTTCGCTGTAAATAGTGAGTACAGAAACTGCGGCTTAGGCTCAAAAATGCTTAAGGAGCTGACTGACAAGCTGAAAAAGCCCTTGTGTTTGGAAGTGGAGCTGCCTAAGGACCAAATTTCTGCAAGACGAATAGAATTTTATAAGCGCAATAATTTCTTTTTAAACGAATATCCATATATAATGCCGCCGGTTTCCAAAGGACGAAAGCCTTTAAATATGCAAATAATGACCTCAGGCAGGCCTATAAGCCAAAATGAGTTTGAGGAAATAAAAGCTCTGTTATACTCCAGAGTTTATAATTGCCCTATATAAATCTATATAATTTCAAAACGCTCCCCTATAATTGTTAAAATATTAACAATTATAGGGGAGCGTTTTATACTTTCCTAAGCTGCTCTAATTTTAACCGTTCTCCAAAAAACTCTTTAATTCAGGATACGCATTCTGAGCATCGTTATAGCCGTCTTTATAAAGCGCCTCTAATTTATCCCGGTCCTTTTCCAAAAGGCCTATATGCACAGCCTGTTTAGGACGTATTACAAATACGCTGCCCTCATCCTCTTTCTGATGTATAAAATCCAGCGTCTGATTATAGTTGTCATGCCTTTCTTCCAGCCGTTTTATCAGCTCAGGGCAGTCGCTGTATTTTAAGCGTATTATCCTGGCCAGCTTGTTTGGTCTCTTTCTATAGCTTTTATCTCTGGTAAGCACAAGCACATTCTTTGCATTTCCGTCCATTATGGATTTTTTCAACGGTATTGAATCGGAAATTCCGCCGTCCAGATACTCCTCATTATTTATAATTACCCGTCTGGCCAGCAGAGGAAGCGAACTGCTGGCTCGTACTGCCTTTATATCCTCGTGCATATCTTTAATTCTAAAATATTCAGGCTTGCCCGTCCTGCAATTTGTTGCAACAGCGTAAAAACGGCATGGATTTTTTTCAAATGCCTGATAGTCATATGGAATAAGCTTATTTGGAATAATATCATATAGCATTTCAACGCCGAATAAATCGCCCGTAGTAACAAGACTGTGCACGCTGCAATATCTCTTATCCTTTAAAAAATCCACATTTGTGGCAAACGCACGCCCTCTCTGTCCTGAAAGATAGCTGCACGCGTGACACGCACCTGCTGAAACGCCGTAACATGACGAAAATTCTATATTTTTATCCAAAAAGAAATCCAGCACGCCGGCTGTATACACTCCGCGCATTCCTCCGCCTTCAAGTATTAAACCTACGTCATACATAGTTTTTTGTCCCTCCCGCAATTTATTATAGCATATAACTAACCGGCGCGTACCCATCAAAATGAAATATATGCGTTAAAACGCCGTTCTCTTATATGCATGAATCAGAGTGCAATGACGGCGAAATTATACCTTTTTGAATTCATGTCCCCTTACTAATTATGAATAAAACATAAATATTACGGTTAAAATTCAATTTTGCTTTTATTTACCGTATTTTATCTTGATTTTTTAGGCAACAATTATTATAATATTAACAACTTGATTTTTGGGATGAAGGAAATAATGAGTTTTCAGGAAAGCTTTGCGAATATCACGTCTGAACAGTTTAAAAACGGCATATGTCGGCTTTATATACAAGAATATCCATTTACTGTCGAGCTTACGGAAAATAATATTGAAATCAAATTCCCCTTTAACCAAAAGCAGGGCGCATATGTGTATTCTCTTTCTGAAGAAATTAAAAATTTCTTCTGCAATAATTCCGAAATACTTAATTCCGAGCAGGACTTAGCTTTAGAACAGGCTAACGAATTGGACATAGCAATTGTAAACGCACAAACGCACAAGGCTATCCCTCCGCAGACTGAAAAAAAATATACTACTACTTCTTCCAGGCGCTATTCCCAAAGCGCTTCTATTAAAGCCAGAAAAATCACGCTTTCAGAAGACGCCAAAAGTAGTAGCCTTGAATTTTTAAACGAGCAGGAATTATTTTCTCATGAATGGGACGGTATGTTTTATTATATCTCCTTTTTTGCTTCTCCGAATGCCAAAACCGCGGCGTTATGCGTAAAGCTATTGGAAACTATAGCGGAATTTTTAAAGGCTGCGGATATTGAACCGGACGTCTGCGCTTTGTGCGGTGAAAAAGGTGCGCAAAGCGGGTTCATTATTGAAGGCGCGCTCTGCGCGGCGCATATGCAATGCGCCTCTGGGCGCTCGTCCAAGCGTTCTTTGCCCCGTTTGATATGCGCCTATCTCACCGCCGCTGCCTTTTGCGCTGTTGCCGCTCTTTCCTTTATACCCCTATGCCGCTATAATATTATGCCGTCTGTCGCCGGAATACCCATGGGCCTTTTAGGAGCGCTGGGCTTTTGGCTTATGGATAAAAAAAATGCGCCCAACAGATGGATAATGCTTATAATTTACGCCGTGCTAGGCAGCGCGGCCAATTTCTGCGGCGATTATCTTTTTTTAATTCAAAGCGGCTCAAATTTTGATTTTGTCGCTACTTTTACCTACTCCCTCAATATTATAAACTCTGTTTTTGATATAATATGCTGCGTTATTATAGCGCATTTCAGTTCTATAATTATTTACGACCTTTTATATAAAAAGCTCAGTATAAGAAAACCCGATAAAAAGCTTGCAGACCACCAAAACGCGCGTTAAACACTTCTTCTTTCCACAAATTGACTTAAGCACATTTTAATATTCACAAGGGGATATTTTATGTTTTTCAAATTACGAAAGCTAATAGCGTATACGTTGGTTTTGCTTATTCTATGCGCAGTTTTTTCCGGCTGCGCCGTACAAACCGCCTACACTCCTCTTATTTACAAGCTTCAGGCCGATAACGGTGCGGTACTATATCTTTTCGGCTCAATACATATAGGCGACGAAGACACATATCCTCTGCCTCAAACAATTACGGACGCTTACAGCGCCAGCGATTATCTTGCTGTCGAATGCGATATTCTGGCATATGAATCAGATTTATCCGCCGTTACGCAAATAGCCCAGCAAATGATTTGCGAGCCGGGTAAACGCATATATGATTATGTCGGAGAAGAAAATTACAATTCCGCCGTACAGCTTCTTAAAAATTACGACCTTTATTACGAGGAATACGATTATTTCAAGCCTGTTTTCTGGATTTCACTACTGGGGGAAATCCCCGTTAATCTATCCCAGCTTGACGCCGAAATGGGTATTGACCGGCATTTTCTCCAAATGGCCAAAAAAGACGGCAAGCCCATACTGGAAATTGAAAGCGTACAGCAGCAAATAAATATGCAGCTTAATTATTCCGAGCCTCTGCAAACGCTGCTTTTCGAGCAAAGCCTGACCGACCCCGCAGGACAGGGGTTAGCTGTAAAATTAATGTATCAAAATTGGAGACAAGGCAGCAAGCTCCCCTTAACAAGCGAAATGGATTATTCCCGCGAACAGTTTATACAGCTCTACGGCGAAGCTCAAAGCAGTCTTTATCACGAATATTATTATGAGCTGGGCGAAAAGCGCAACATAAAAATGGCCGACGCAGCGGAGCAATATTTAAATGAAGCTAAAAACGTATTCTATGTAGTAGGCGCAGCTCATATAAGCGGAAAAAAAGGTATAGTATCCCTTCTCCGTCAAAGAGGCTATACCGTTGAAAAAATTGAATATTAATTCAATAATGGTTTTTAAATATTTTTAAGCGCTCTGCAAATGCAATAAAATAACGCGCACAATATTCATACAGCCAGATAAAGAACGCTATCGCCGCCTGAGCTATGGCAGCCAGCGCCCAAAACGGCAGAATTTCTACGGCTCCCGGTCCCAGCAGCGCCCGTGCGGCAAAATATGCTGCGATGCCAGCCGCTTCGCAATAAACAGCCAATAATGCAAAATACGCCGTCCTGCTGCGCCAATGCTGAAACAAATGACGCATAAGAGGAAAAAGCCCGAAAAACAAGCCGTATGCAAGAAAATACACAGGATTGGGAATAAGCAAAAAAATCAGGGCCGTACAAGCCGCATAACAGGCAACAGAGGCCAGGACCGCTCTGTCCTTAAGCAAAATCAACGGCAAAAAAGCAACCGCAGCAAAGGCTGCCAATCGGCCGCCCGGCAAAAGATATGAAACATATATAATTATAAGCGTAAGAGCGGTTATCAGCCCTCCGCGCGCTATATATACTGACTTTTTCATATTTTATTAATCTCAGCAGCAGGATATAAGGTCTCCGCCCATGCACTCGCAGCAGGTATCTGCAACGCAGAGGCCGGTACATAAATCGCACCCATTGCATTCGCGCCCTGAAGAAGCGCCCCGCTGATAATAGCCTGAGCGCGAAGAATACTCCCTAAAAGCCTGAGCATATTCTCCGTTTTGAGGATCCATGCGGCATGCCTGAGCCAAATGCTGTACAGCCTCGTTATGCCAGCCTCTTCGACTGTAAATCATACCCATAAGAAAATACCATTCTGCAGGCCGCTCACTCATTGCTTTAAGCAGGCGCTCCGCCTCATTAATGTCGCCGGCATTAATTTTTGCCCTTACTGACGCAAATTCCGGACTTGCAGAGCCCGAATAGGACGAGCCCGAGGAATAAGACGAGCCTGCGCCGCCGCCAGAAGAATAGCCTCTATTCTGCGAACGCATCTTTTGTATCATATCATACGCTTCATTTATTTCCTTCATTTTACCTTCGGCAAGATCGGATAAAGGATTATCCCTATATTGATCGGGATGATATTTTCTCACAGCCGCATGATATGCGGCCTTAATCTCTGCATCCGTAGCGTTTTCATTTACGCCCAAAACCTTGTATGGATCCATCTTTTTCTTCCCTCGTCTTTAATATTGCTATAGTTTTATCATGCATTCCATAACGGATAATATTACTTATTATCGGAGTATTCGCGCACGAAGGCAATAATTCGCAGGCGCGTGACGCCGCATACAAAGAACAAAACAGCGTATCCTTTATCCATTCAGGAATTTCATCTTCGGATATTCCCCGGCGCTTGCTCTCTGCCGCAATAGGATTATAATTTCCCCGCCGCTCATCCTGCTCCATATCGTCATACGCGTCTATAATATATACCCATCTGGCAGTATTATAAGCTATCTCGTAGACTATACGCTTAAGCTCCTGAGTATTAATCAGCGGCGCCTCGGCCGCTAAACGCCCGCACATATCTGCAAATTCATGCGCAGCCTCGTCCAGCCGGCTACAGCCGGCCTGTTCCAATTCGGATAATTTTTTCAAGCCGCTCTCTATTATATCGCCAGCCAGTACAGTTTTGCTGCGCGCGTTAAATTCAGCTTTATTTAATAAAAGAAGGGCGGCTGAACGGGATTTCTGGCCGTCGGATATATCGTCTCTAAGCTTCCCGCAGCTTAACAGCACATTGAGCGCAGCGGCGTAATCCAGCGCCTCTCCGCAGGCATACGGCTTTTTCTTTAAATTCCATTTACATCGCTTGACCTTGATGTCCGCCTTGGCTTCAGGGTCGGTCAGCAGCGCATAAAAAGCAATGTCATAGCTTAAAAGAGCGCGCCCGATAAAGGTATATTGGCTCATTCCCCTGCATATTCCGCAGTAATAAGCCTTATACCTGGCGTATTCCTTAACCTTTAATTCTTCGCTGGCAGTTCTGACATAGCCGAACATTATTTATCCCTGATATCAAAAACAGCATTAACCAACTCAGCCAGCAGCCTGATTATTATAACCTCAAAGGCTAACAAAAACGGAGCGGTTATAATTTTCCAAACGCCCGAAAGAATGCCGGCAGCAGCTCCCGAAAAGCACATGACAAACCCGCCTACAATATTAGCCAGCATTGCAAAGGCCGCCACTATCAGCGCTGCATAATATGCAACGGTAACTATCTTTTTCCCGTAGCTAACCTTAAGACTGAGCATGCCTTTAAAATCAAAGCCATCCATATTATACCCACCTCGAACTTTCTATTCTCCGGTATATTGGTTATTATATCAAAAAGCTTAAAATAACACAATCGATTACTGTGAACCTTAATGCTTTTTAAATGCTTTTGAAAATAATATTTATGAAAAATTAATATTTATTCATCCAGTTCACTATTTAATGAAGCCTTAGACAATACAATCAAAGTAACCGCATAAGCATGACGGCATAGTCCTCCTATATATAAAAATGTAATTAAAGGCCGCTTAAAAATGAGCAAAAACAGCCCGCGAAACAAGAATTTTTCAGAAGAACGTCATAATTACTTCCTTCTATATTTCTTATACCGGCGTTTTATACTGCCGCGGCCTTTTATACTCCTTAAAATTCAGTTACGGCGCTAAACCCAGCAGGCGCGACAGAGAGGCTAAGATAAAGCACAGCAGGCAGCCTGCTGCCGTAGGCAGCAGAAACGCCGCAGCCGTCCATTTAAAACGCCCTGTCTCACGCTTTATTGTGATGCATGTTGTAGAACAGGGCCAATGCATCAGAGAAAATATAATGGTGCACACCGCCGTCAGCCACGTCCAGCCGTTGTCCACCAACAGATTTTTAAGAGAATCCAAGCTGGTATAATCAGTAATTGTGCCGGTCGCCATATAAGCCATTATAATTATAGGCACCACTATTTCATTTGCCGGCCAGCCTAATATAAAGGCCATAAGTATAACGCCGTCCAGTCCAAGCAAATGCGCAAACGGTTCTAAAAATCCCGAGCAATGAGCAAGCAGAGTGGCGTCGCCTACCGTAACGTTGGCCATAATCCATATAATTAGGCCGGCAGGAGCAGCAACAGCCGCCGCCCGTCCCAGCACAAAAAGCGTTCTGTCCAATACCGAGCGGACAATAACCTTGCCAATCTGAGGCCTGCGGTAAGGCGGCAGCTCCAAAGTAAAAGAGGAGGGCTCCCCCTTAAGCAGGGTACGTGAAAGCAGCTTGCTCATAATTAAGGTCATTGCCACACCCGCAACTATTACCGCAGTCAAAATAAGAGTGGAAAGCACGGTCTGCGTCATGCCTGCAGCCGAACCCACAAAAAACATGCTTATAATAGCAATGATAGTTGGAAAGCGCCCGTTGCATGGCACAAAGCTATTTGTAATTATGGCAATAAGCCTTTCTCTGGGCGAATCTATTATCCGACAGCCTGTTACTCCCACGGCGTTGCAGCCTAGACCCATGCACATAGTCAAAGATTGCTTACCGCACGCCCCGCATTTTTTAAAGCTGCTGTCCAAATTAAACGCTACCCTGGGCAGATATCCAAAATCCTCCAAAAGAGTGAAAAGAGGAAAGAAAATTGCCATTGGCGGAAGCATGACTGATATAACCCAGGCCAGCACCCTATATACGCCAAGCACCAATGCCCCGTGCAGCCATGCAGGCATTCCTATATTAAAGCAAAATTCCGTCAGCCTGTCCTGTATCCAGAACAATCCGTCGGCTAAAAGCTGAGAGGGATAATTGGCGCCAGTAATAGTAATATAAAATATAGCGGCCAGCAGGGCCAGCATAAACGGAATTCCCGTCCATTTACCCGTTAAAATTTTATCCAGCCTTCTATCCCGCCGGTTATAGTCAGGCTTTTTAAAGCTTACGCCCTCCCGCGCGATTCTATCGGCCGTTTCAGACACGCCCAGCGCTATAATATCCTGTACCCTTTCATTATCCAATCCTGCTCCCGCAAGCCGGGCTCGCTGTTCTTTTATCAGGGCAGTCGTCTCCCTCTTTAATTGATAATCCTTCGCTATTAAATTGAGAATATCCTCCTCTCCCTCAAGCAATCTCAAAGCTATCCAGCGCGCATTAACAAAAGCCGGCAATTCCTTTTTCAATTCAGCTTGGATACGCTCGGCCGCAGCCTCCACTTTATCCGGATATTTTATTTTAAAGGGCTGCGCATATGTATTCTTGCTTAAATTCTGAATCGCTTTTTTCAACTCCTTAAGCCCCTTAGCGCTGCGTGCGCTCGTGCCTATTACCTCCACCCCCAGCAATTCGGACAGCCTTTTAAAATTTGGAATTATACCCTTTTTAGCAGCTTCATCCATTAAATTTATACATACTACCGCCCGTCCCGTAATTTCCAGCGTTTGAATAACTAAATTTAAATTTCTTTCCAGACAGGTAGCGTCGCAAACCACTACGGTTCCCCATGCTCCCCCGGCGCAAATAAAATTCCTGGCTATCTCCTCTTCAGCAGAATGCGGCATAAGAGAATATGTACCGGGCAAATCTACCAGTTCATATCTATCCGACTCAAATTCGTATTCCCCTCTCGCGCTGGAGACAGTTTTTCCCGGCCAATTTCCAGTATGCTGCCTCATACCTGTCAGCGCGTTAAAAATAGTACTTTTGCCTACGTTTGGATTACCCGCTAAAGCAATTATTCGGGTTCCCTTCTCAGCCTCTTCATTATGCAATCGTTTTTTTCCTCTATTCATGCAAAAACCTCCGAATGCCTATATCTAATGCGGGACCGTTCTTAAGCCGGCCCCGCTAGGTTTAAATTCTCTCTACCATTATGCACGCTGAATCCTCGCGCCTTAAGGCTATAACTGTTCCCTTTATATAAAAGGCAGTTGGGTCTCCAGCCGGCCCGCTCTGCAGCCTCTGCACGCTTGTGCCAGCCGTAAAGCCTATATCCTGAAGCCTGCGTCTCATAGCTCCGTCTGTATTAAGACCAGAAATTTTAACTGTCTCACCCATCTCTGTTTGAGCCAGGCTTAATGACTGTGTACTCATAAAATTCCCTCCTGTTGTATTGGGATGAAAATCCCTTATTGTACTATATTCTACGCCGGCGTAATGTGTTCAAGCTGTCCGAACAAAACCATTCCCCTTAAATAAACGCTTATAAATTCAAAAACGCCCTGCAATCCTTACGCGCCTTATCTTAAACTAAAAAAGCACCGCGCAGTCATTGCACGCCTGTCTTAAACCAAAAAAACACCGCGCAGCCATTGAGCGCCTGCTGCAAGCTAAAAAGCAAAAAAATAAAGCGCCCTTTCTAAGAGCGCTTAAAAACCATTGCTTATTAAACTAATTAAAGTTACTCAACAGACAAAATATAATAGTACAGAGGCTGTCCGCCGTTATGCAGTTCCACATCCGCGCTGTCAAACCGCTCCTCCAGGCGCGCTACCAATTCTTCGGCCTGCTGCTCTGAAACATCCGCTCCGTAATAGACGGTAATCAAATCGTTTTCCTTTTCGTCATACATATCCTCTACCAGCTCAAAGGCCGTTTGATCAATATCCTTGCCCGAAGCGGCTATTTTACCATTATAAAGGCCGAGAATATCTCCCTCCTTAATAACCTTGTCTTCCATTTCAGTATCACGAACCGCATAAGTTACCTGCCCCGTTTTTACGCTGTCTATAGCCGAGCACATATTTTCGTAATTCTCCTTAGCCTCATGCTCAGGATTATATGCCAGCATAGCTACGACTCCCTGCGGAATGCTTTTAGTAGGCACAACGTAAACTTCCTTATCGGTTAATTCATTTACCTGCTGAGCCGCTAGGATAATATTGGAATTATTAGGCAGAATTATAACCGCTTTAGCCGGCACCTTCTGTACGGCGTTAAAAATATCCTCAGTACTGGGATTCATGGTCTGGCCGCCGGGTATTATATCTGAAACTCCGATATCCTTAAATATTTCTTCTAAGCCCTTGCCGGCAGCTACGGCTACTATTCCCTGCGGAAGCTGTTCCTCCGCCTGACGCGCGGCCATAAGCTCGCGGTGCTGAATCACCATATTTTCTATTTTAATGCCGTTAAGCTCCCCAAGCTGAAGCGCATACTGCAAAGCCTTGCCAGGAGTGTTTGTATGCACATGCACCTTAACAAGATTGGTATCCCCTACAACAACCAGCGAATCGCCTATATTGCCCAGCATTTTCCTCAGCTTATCTATATCCTTTTCAGTAACAAAATCAAATAGATTCTCAATAAAAAATTCTGTGCAATATGCGAAGGTTATATTTTCTAAATCGTTTTCCGCAGGCCATTCACCTTCAACCGCCTGCGTGCTTCCGGAAAAGCTTTCTGCGGCAAATATCTCGTCCGGTATATACTCTCCGTTTATAACCTTCTGATAAGCTGTATAAATAAACAGCAGCCCCTGTCCGCCAGCGTCCACAACTCCCGCTTTTTTAAGCACGGGAAGCATTTCAGGAGTTTTATTCAGTATAGCTTTTCCGCTGCTGACCATAATATCCGTCAGCTCATATATATCCCTGCCCGCTCTGGCCGCGTTTACACAAGTCTCGGCTATAACCCTGGCTACTGTTAAAATGGTGCCCTCTTTAGGCTTCATAACCGCCTTATACGCCATATCTACTCCGCTGCGCAGGGCCGCCGCCAGCGTATTGCTGTCTATAAGTTCGCATTTTTCCAAAGGCACGGCAAAACCGCGGTAAAGCTGAGATAAAATAACACCGCTGTTTCCGCGCGCGCCCTTAAGCGCTCCTTTAGCTGCCGCCGCCGAAATATTCTTTACTGATATATCGGTAACCGCCTGCACTTCCTTAACCACCGATTTCATGGTAAGGGACATATTAGTACCCGTATCCCCGTCAGGCACAGGAAATACGTTAAGGTCGTTAAGCTGCTGTTTATTTGCCTCAAGCGCTGCGGCCGCAGCAAGAATACACTCCTTTAATGAAGCGCCGTCTATCTTGTTCTCTTTCAAAGCCTTTCTCCTCCAATCAGCCGCGCTTTAGACGCGAACCCCCTTAATGTACACGTTCACGCCGTCCACTATAAGGCCGGTCATGGATTCGATGCTGTATTTAACAGTACTTATAACGTTATCAGCTACAGCCACCATTGAAACGCCGTATTCTACAATAACATTTATATCCACCTGCACGTTTTCACCGTCCGAAACAACTTTGATACCCTTGGTAAGGCTTTCAATTTTCAGCAGCTCGGCAATACCCTCGGCCGCTCCCTGCGTAGCCATACCAACAATGCCTGCGCACTGCATCGCCGCCAAGCCGGCTATCGTAGCCAAAACAGTATCCGCAATAGCTATGCTGCCCAGCTCGTTAGAAGTTTTTATAGCCATCTTTGCTTCCTCCAGAATTAAATATAAATATAATTACTCCAGCTATTTTACTGCAAAACTTAAATAAATGCAAGCAAATACGAAATAAGCTTTTTATAAGGCTCCATCATTATATTATATTAAACTTTTAAGGGTTAATACCAAAAAACCCTTGCGCAAAAATATAATTAATGATATAGTATTAACGCTGTTTAAAGATATAAACGTAAGTTTAACATACCCAAAGGAGGTGTGCAACATGGCAAAATATTGTGAAATATGCAAGAAGGGCGTTATGTCTGGAAATAAGGTCAGCCATTCCAACAGGCATACGCGTACCTATTGGGCTCCTAACGTCCAAAAGGTCAGCGCTATAATAGACGGACAGAAGCGTCGTGTAACCGTATGCACCAGATGTCTTCGTTCGGGCAAAGTGCAGCGCACAATTTAACGCCCTGAGCTTTTGATACATTTGGAAAAAATTCCGGCCGTGTTTTTTCTGGCCGGAATTTTAATTTATATTGTCTTAATTGACATTTCAGTTCTTCAATGATATAATTATATTGTATTTAACCGAATAATGCAAACTGTTGAAGCGAAAGTAAAAATAGCAGCGCGCCTGAAGAGAGCCTCGGATTGCTGTGAACGAGGCGGAAAGCGGGTTATATAAATGGTTCGCTGAGGGCGCGGAGGAAAGGAAGTATCTTAGTATTCCGCGACGTGGAGGCATGCGTCAGTTGCTCGGAATATATTATCGTATTCCGTTAAGAGTGCATTTTTTCTTAAAATGCAAACCGGGGTGGCACCGCGGATTCAATGTTTATTCGTCCCCGACAGCATTAATGCTGTCGGGGATTTTTTATTTCTCAATGACAGCGAGAACGCTTAACACAAAATGGCTTATGCCCTTTTTTCAGGCAAAAGCCGGCAGAATAAAAAAGCAGGAAGGGAAGAACGCATTATGCCTGAACCCAAAGGCAGATTTGGCATTCATGGAGGTCAATATATTCCAGAAGCCCTCATGAACGCAGTTAAAGAACTGGAAGAAGCATATACCTTTTATAAAACAGACGCCCAATTCCAAACCGAGCTGGAGTATCTTCTAAATGAATATGCCGGAAGGCCCAGTTTGCTGTATTACGCACAAAGGCTTACCCAGGACCTTGGCGGCGCTAAAATATATCTCAAGCGGGAGGACCTGAATCATACCGGCTCACATAAAATAAATAATGTGCTTGGACAGGCCCTGCTGGCAAAAAAAATGGGCAAAACCAAATTAATAGCCGAAACGGGAGCGGGCCAGCACGGCGTCGCCACCGCAACCGCCGCGGCGCTTATGGATATGCAATGCGTCATATTTATGGGCGAGGAGGATATAAAGCGTCAGCTGCTCAACGTATATAAGATGAAGCTGCTGGGCGCTGAAGTAGTCGGAGTCTCAAGCGGCACCGGCACCCTCAAAGACGCGGTTTCTGTCGCTATGAGCGAATGGACCAGCCATTTAAAGGATACTCACTACTGCCTTGGCTCGGTCATGGGGCCCCACCCATTCCCCACCATCGTAAGAGATTTCCAGGCGGTAATCTCTAAGGAAATTAAAAGCCAGATGCTTTCAAAAGAGGGACGGCTGCCCGACGCGGTTTTAGCATGCGTAGGCGGAGGTTCAAACGCCATAGGCAGCTTTTATCACTTTATAAATGAAAAAGGCGTGAGGCTTATAGGCTGTGAAGCGGCCGGCAGAGGAATTGACACATTTGAAACGGCGGCGACCATAAATACAGGAAGGCTTGGGATTTTTCACGGCATGAAATCCTACTTCTGCCAGGATAAATACGGACAAATCGCTCCTGTATACTCAATTTCGGCCGGCTTAGACTATCCAGGCATAGGCCCTGAGCACGCATATCTATACGATACCAAACGGGCTGAATATGTCGCTATTACAGACAGCCAGGCGGTAAAAGCCTTTGAATACCTCTCGAAAATAGAAGGAATAATTCCGGCGATTGAATCGGCTCACGCCCTCGCCTACGCAATGGAGCTGGCTCCTAGAATGCCGAAAGACAAAATAATAGTAGTAACAATTTCGGGCCGCGGCGATAAGGATTGTGCAGCTATTGCCCGATACACAGGAGAAGATATATATGAATGATAAACTCGCAAAAGCGTTTCAAAATGGAAAAGCAATCATTCCATTTATAACCTGCGGCGACCCAAGCCTCCAGGCCACCGCCGATATTATAAAGGCCGCGTGCCTTAACGGAGCGGATATAATAGGGCTGCGCGTGCCTTTTAGCGACCCGGTAGCTGAGAGCGCCTGTATGCAAGCCGCCTCGCACAGAGCCCTTGCCGCCGGAATTACTGCCGACATTATATTTGATTTTGCAGTACAATTAAACAGTCAAATTTCAGCGCCTGTTATATTGATAAGCTACGCCAATACTGTCTTTTCCTACGGAACAGAGCGTTTTAGCCAAAACTGCGCTCAGGCGGGTATTGACGGCGTCATTCTGCTGGACGTGCCTCTTGAGGAGAGGCAGGAATTCGCCGAAGCATTTCATAAATACAGCATTTCCCTTATACCAACCGCCGCGCTTATAGAGCAAAAAAGAATAGAAAGGATATGCCAGACAGCCGAAGGATTTATATATTTCAATCAGCCAAGCGAAGGCGCTTCATCTATTCAGGCCTTCAAGGCCGCTATGTCCCTGCTTCAGGCCAATATTCATATGCCCGTCGCCGTCCAATTAAATCTATCCGTTCCGGAGCAGGCCGCCGCAGCTAAATATGCCGACGGCATAATACTGGAAACCGCCGCAGGCCAGCTAATTGAGAAATACGGTTCCAAAGCCGCCCCGTATATAGGCAGACTTATAGCTGAAATAAAAAAGCAAATAAGCTAATAGCTTTTAAGCGCATAATAAAAGCTCCGTATTCTAAATATACGGAGCTTTATCTATATAATAAACATAGCGTCGCCAAAGCTGAAAAAACGATATTTTTTCTCTTTGGCCTCTTCATAGATTGCTAATATTCTTTCTCTGGAGCACAGGGAGCTAACCAGCATTAAAAGAGTAGACTGAGGAAGATGAAAATTAGTTATTAAGCAGTCCACGCATTTAAATTTATAGCCCGGATAAATAAAAATATCCGTCCAGCCTGACTGCGCTTTTAATACTCCGTCTTCACCGCATGCAGTTTCCAATACCCGCGTACTGGTTGTGCCTACAGAAATAACCCGGCCTCCCAAGGCTTTAGCCTGATTTATGCTTTGCGCAGCCTGAGCGCTGAGACAATAGTATTCGCTATGCATTTTATGCTGCGCGACGTCGTTCACTTTAACCGGCCTGAAGGTTCCTAAGCCCACATGCAGCAGCACAGGGACAATTATAACTCCCATATCTCTTATTTTATCCAAAAGCTCCGGGGTAAAATGCAGCCCCGCCGTAGGCGCGGCAGCCGAACCCGTCTCTCTGGAATATACCGTCTGATAGCGCTCCTTATCCTCCAGCCGTTCTGTTATATAAGGCGGAAGCGGCATCTGGCCCAATTCATCCAGAATTTCTTCAAATATCCCGTCATATATAAATCGTATGAGCCTGCCTCCGTCCGGTAAGCTTTCAAGCACCTCAGCCTGAAGGCGCTCGGAAAAAACAAGCCTCTCGCCCGGCCGAATACGCCTTCCCGGCCTGGCCAGCGTTTCCCATATATCCTTTTCCCTTCTATTAAGCAGCAGCAGTTCAACTATCCCGCCCGTTTGCTTTTTTCCCATAAGGCGGGCCGGGAGCACCCTTGTTTCATTTATAACCAGCACATCCCCCGCTTTTAAATATTCGGGCAGATTATAAAAATACCTGTGCTCAACGCTGTCTGTATTCCTGTTATATACAAGCAGCCTGGAATGGTCGCGCGGTTCAACCGGCGTCTGAGCTATAAATTCTTTGGGCAGCTCGTAATTAAACATATCCGTACTAAGCTTTTGCAATGTCAAATACCTTCTTTACTTTTTCTCCTCATACGGTATGCCCAGATGGGCGTATGCAGCCGGGAGAGCCACTCGTCCTCTTGGAGTGCGCGCTATAAAGCCAAGCTGAATTAAAAACGGCTCGATAACGTCCTCTATAGTAACATCCTCGTCTCCTGTCGCCGCCGAAAGAGTATCCAAACCAACCGGCCCGCCGCGAAATTTATTAATCATGCATTCCAATACCCGTCTATCGTCTGAATCCAAGCCCAGGCCGTCTATTTCCAGCATATCCAGCGCAGCCTTAGCCACGGGCATGGTTATAACTCCGCCTCCACGCACCTCTGCGTAATCGCGCACCCTCTTTAAAAGACGATTGGCGATTCTCGGCGTCCCGCGGCTTCTTCTGGCTAATTCCATACAGCCCTCTTTATCCGATTTTATACCCAGAATGCCCGCGCTGCGCTCTACAATTCGAGCCAGCTGCTCAGGACTATACATTTCCAGGCGGCATATTACGCCGAAACGGTCCCTCAAGGGAGAAGTAAGCATGCCCGCCCGCGTCGTCGCACCCACCAGAGTAAAATGAGGCAGGCTCAATCTAATAGAACGGGCGCTCGGCCCTTTACCCACCATAATATCAAGAGCATAATCCTCCATAGCGGGATACAGCACCTCTTCCACGCTGCGGTTAAGCCGATGTATTTCATCTATAAAAAGTATATCGTTTTCATTCAGATTTGTCAGAATAGCAGCCAAATCTCCAGGCCGGTCTATAGCCGGGCCGGAGGTGATGCGTATTGATACTCCCATCTCAGAAGCGATAATATTAGCCAGCGTGGTTTTCCCAAGGCCAGGAGGTCCGTAAAGCAAAACATGGTCCAATGCCTCTCCTCTGCTGCGGGCGGCTGAAATATACATCTGAACAAGCTCTTTAACCTTTTCCTGCCCTATATATTCGTTTAAATGCTTAGGGCGCAGAGAAAATTCCTGTTCCGAATCCTCTTCCCGAAAAGAAGAAGTAATCAATCTTTCGTCTTCCATGCTTTAAAGCTCCCTTACATTTTATCCAAGCCCTTTAAGACAAGGCGTATTATCTCTTCAGCAGTATCCGCCTTTGCCGAAGCCTCCTTAACCGCCCGAACAGCCTCAGCCTGAGGCAGCCCAAGCGCTACAAGCGCCCCCACCGCCTCATTTACGCACTTTTCATCCGCGGCCGCGGCCGGCTGAAAATCATTGGAGGGCAATTCCTCGTTATCCACCCGCTCCCGCAGCTCCAGAATAAGCCGCTGCGCAGTTTTCTTTCCTATTCCCGGCACTCTGGTAAGAGCAGCCGTATCCCCTGTGACCAAGGCTATGGCCAGTTCCTGTACTGAAACTGCCGTAAGCGTCTGTACTGCTATTTTAGGGCCTATACCGCTTACGCTTACCAGTCGTAAAAACATTCTTTTTTCCTCAGCCGAGGCAAAGCCGTAAAGAGAAATGCCGTCCTCCTTAACAGACTGATATACATATATCTTAGCGTTTTCGCCTATCCGGCACATATTCACCGCCGCGCCGGTAGCGGTAATATAATATCCTACTCCCCCGGCCTCCAGCACTATATAATCCGACCCAATATCCTCCGCCGTACCTTTTATATACTCATACATAATATCGCTCCCCCAATTAAATTTTAAACTGCCGGCCCATACGCGCCGAATGCGCATGACAAATAGCCACGGCAAGAGCATCCGCCGCATCGTCCGGCTTAGGCAATTCCTTAAGCCCAAGATATGTGCTTACCATTATCTGCATCTGCTTTTTCTCAGCGCGCCCATACCCAACAATGGCCTGCTTTATCTGCAAAGGCGTATATTCGTATAATTCGTCCATTTTTGAGGAGGCGGCAGCCAAAAGCGCGCCCCGCGCCTGCGCTACCGCTATAGCCGTTTTTACATTCTGATTGAAAAAAAGCTCCTCAACGGCTATTGCATCCGGACTAAACTTATCTATTACCCAGCAAACGTCGTTATAAAGATTGCGCAGCCTTACAGGCGTACTCATACCTGCGGGCGTGGAAATAATGCCGAAATCCACAGCGCGGTGCTTATGTCCGTCCGTATTTATAATACCATAGCCCAATGTGGCCAAGCCAGGGTCAAAACCCAAAATAATCATCTATATATTCGTCCTCGGTATTTTCAAGCTACTATATATAATATAGTATCCTCCGCCTTTAGTCAAATAAAATAAACTTATTAAAAACAGTTGCATATTTATGCAGTTTGATGTATAATCCATTAAGATTCAAATGGAGGGATTAAATTATGAGCGGTAAAAAGGAAAAAGTGATACTTGCATATTCTGGAGGCTTGGATACATCTATAATAATTCCCTGGCTCAAGGAGAATTACGACTACGAGGTTATAGCCGTAGCCGGGGACGTAGGTCAGGGAGAGGAATTAGAGCCTCTTAATGAAAAAGCAATAAAAACCGGCGCCAGTAAAATATACATTGAGGACCTGCGCGAGGAATTCATAACAGATTTTATATGGCCTACCCTTAAGGCTGGAGCGCGTTATGAAAAAAAATATCTCCTGGGTACCAGCTTTGCGCGTCCTGTTATAGCAAAGCGCCTTGTGGAAATAGCCCGCAAGGAAGGCGCTGTAGCAATATGCCACGGATGTACGGGCAAGGGCAACGACCAGGTTCGCTTCGAACTCACAATCAAGGCTTTAGCGCCCGACCTTAAAATAATAGCGCCCTGGCGGATATGGGATATCAAATCCCGCGAGGATGAAATCGACTATGCGGCGGCACGCGGAATAGACGTTCCCGTAACTAAAAAACACATATACAGCATGGACCGCAATCTCTGGCATCTCAGCCATGAGGGCGCAGATTTGGAAGAGCCCTGGAATGCTCCTCAGGATGAATTATACATGATTTCCTGCCCGGTTGAAAAGGCTCCGGATAAACCGGTATATGTTGAAATAGAATTTGAAAAGGGCATTCCTACTGCGATAGACGGCAAGCGTATGGGAGCCATTGAAATTATGGATACTCTTAACGCCATCGGCGCTCAAAACGGCATAGGCATAGCTGATTTAGTGGAAAACCGACTGGTGGGCATGAAGAGCAGAGGGGTTTACGAAACTCCCGGCGGTACAATTCTATTTGAGGCGCACGATATTCTTGAAGAGCTTACCTTGGATCGCGCTACCTCACATTATAAAGAAACCATGGCTATCCGTTTTGCCGAGCTTGTATACGACGGCTGCTGGTATACTCCTCTCAGAGAAGCCATGAGCGCATTTGTAGATAAAACCCAGGAAACTGTCAGCGGAACTGTGCGCTTAAAGCTCTATAAGGGCAATGTTATCCCCGCTGGCGTTAAATCCCCCTATTCTTTATACAGCGAAGAATTAGCTACGTTCAGCGCGGACGAGGTGTATGACCAAAAGGATTCGGCTGGTTTTATCAACCTCTTTGGCCTTCCTCTAAAAATGCGCGCGCTTATGCAGCAAAAGAATAAGGAGAACAAATAAATGAAGCTCTGGGGCGGAAGATTTAAAAAGGAAACAAGCGGGCTTATGGACGATTTTCATTCGTCCATAGGCTTTGACTGCCGTATGTACCGCGAGGACATAACAGGCAGCATAGCGCATGCCCAAATGCTGGGCAAGCAGGGCATTATACCAAAAGAGGACGCGCAAAAGATAACCGAAGGCTTAAAAGGCATATTGGCAGATATAGACGCGGGCAAAGTAGAATTCTCTACGCAGGCGGAAGATATACACATGAATATTGAAAGCCTGCTTATTCAGCGCATAGGAGAAGCGGGCAAGCGCCTTCATACCGGACGCAGCCGCAACGACCAGGTAGCGCTTGATATACGCATGTATCAAAAGCGCCGGATAGATGATTTATGCGCGCTGCTGAAGGAGCTTGAAAAAGTAATCCTGAACATTGCGAAAAATAATCTGGAAACCATTATGCCCGGCTATACTCATCTGCAAAAAGCGCAGCCTATAACCTTAGCGCATCATGCCATGGCTTACTTTCAAATGTTTGCGCGGGATATCGCGCGCTTAAGGGATTGTTATGCGCGCACTAATTTATGCCCGCTTGGTTCCGGAGCCCTTGCAGGAACGACATATCCCTTGGATCGCGAATACGTCGCTCATGCTCTCGGATTTGAAGATATAACGCAAAACAGCCTGGACGGAGTTTCTGACCGGGATTTTCTCATTGAATGCGCCGCAAGCTGCTCAATAATAATGATGCACTTATCGCGCTGGTGCGAGGAACTCATATTATGGTCCAGCAATGAGTTTGGATTTGTAGAAATGGACGACGCCTTTTCTACCGGCTCCAGCATAATGCCCCAAAAAAAGAATCCTGACGCATGCGAGCTTATACGCGGTAAAACAGGACGTGTTTATGGCAGCTTAACAGCTCTGCTCACAATAATGAAATCTCTACCTCTGGCCTATAACAAGGATATGCAGGAGGATAAGGAAGCTATTTTTGACGCTGTAGATACAACTGAAAACTGCTTAAGGGTTTTTACGCGCATGCTGGATACCCTTTCGTTTAATAAAGAAAAAATGCTTTCGGGAGCGGGCCTAGGCTTTACCAACGCTACTGACGCCGCCGATTATCTGGTAAAAAAAGGCGTGCCATTTAGAGAAGCGCATGAAATTATAGGACATATGGTATTACTCTGTCTGGAAAAAAAATGCGCTATACATCAGCTTTCCATACAGGAGCTGAAAAATATAAACCCCATATTTGAGGACGATTTTTATGACGCCGTCAGTCTGAAAACCTGCGTTGAACAACGGCTGACTCCCGGCGGTCCCTCTAAAAATGCAGTATTACAGCAAATTGCTTGGGCGGAAAATTTCCTTGAAAAGCTCTGAAAAATAGCTGCATATATTAAGAGCTAAGCCCCAGGGGGCGGCGCGGACGCCCGGCCTGCGGCCGGGCTGGAGCGGCCGTAGGCCGCTCTACTGCGGCTTTGCCGCAGGTCCGCGCCGCCCCCTGGGGCTTAGCTCTTATATATGCAGCCAGCGCCCGCTTTCGCGTTTTCTTTACAAATACTTTATACAATGCTATAATAATCAATAATGAAACGCGCGTTTCAGCATGCGCGTTTTTTGTTTTTAGACGTTTAAGCGGTATATTTTTTATACAATGCGCAGTAAATAAACGCGTTTTTAATAAAAACGCATTGCATTCCGATTATATCGCCCATGCGTTAATATTTAAATTATGGTATTATTTTAAAAATACCAAACAAAATAAAATTGCTGATTTATTCGGCAATAATATATGGTGTAATCAAATGCGTTCAGATAAAGCCTTTAAAAATATGCTTTCAAATATCATACTCCAGCTTGTAACAGCCGCTGTGGGAATTATCCTCCCACGGCTATTTATAGGCGTCTACGGTTCGGAAGTAAACGGCCTTATATCCTCAATAAGCCAATTTATAACTTATATGGGACTTGTGGAAGCAGGCATAGGCTCCGCCGCTATTGTCTCGCTTTATAAGCCCCTGGCCGATAAAAACACGCAAAAAATAAACGGAGTGCTTTCAGGCGCTAAATTGTTCTATATAAAGTCCGGCCTTTTCTTCGTCGGGCTTGTGCTGGCTCTGGTAATTTTTTATCCTCTGCTAACCACGACCACCCTTCCCCATTCCATGGTTCGCTTAATGATAATAATCCTGGCCGGCAGCGGCATGGTGGATTATTTCCTTCTTGGAAAATACCGCGTTTTATTAATGGCTGACCAGCATAACTACATAATAACCTCCGTTCAAACATTTGGCACAATCCTTAACGCCATCGTAAGCGTAATTCTGATACAAATGCACGCCAGCGCTCTACTTGTAAAACTAGTTGCAACTACTGTATATGCGCTCAGATTTTTAATAATATTCTTCTATTGCCGCAAGCATTATGATTATCTTAATTTTAAGGCGGAACCCGACAGAAAAGCCTTCGCCCAGCGCTGGAGCGTATTAATACATCAGATTACAGGGCTAATAGTCAATAATACGCATATAATTATTATGACTCTCTGTCTAGGCGCCTCTGCGCTTAAGGAGGTTAGTGTTTACGGCGTATACAATATGATAGCCTATACTCTCTTCAGCCTGATGAATTCCTTTAGTACTGGTCTTACCTCCGGCTTCGGAGAAATTATTTCCAAAAAAGAACATTCAGCCTTATATAAAAGCTTTTCCAATTATGAATATATGTATTTTATAATACAATCAATATGCTACTGCTGTATGGCCGTGCTGCTGCTGCCCTTTATAAGCGTCTATTCTAAGGAATTTGCCGACGCGGCGGACTATTACCGTCCAACTATCGCAGTACTTTTTACATTGCTCGGCTATTTGCAGACTATCCGTGTACCTGCCGGCACAATAATTATCGCCGCCGGTCACTACAGAGAAACGCGCGGACGAGCTATTATAGAATCAGCGCTTAATCTGGCCGTAGCCCTGGCGCTTGTATATCCGCTGGGCATGAGCGGCGTGCTTATAGGCTCGGTAGTATCCTATGCCTGGAGAAGCGCCGATATGATTTTTTATAATTCCCGACATCTGGTTGCTAACAGCTTAAAGCGTTCACTTTCAAGAATATTGCGTAATTTGATTGCTGCCGGCTTGTTCATAGCTGTTGGCCTGTATTTAGTGCCTTCAGTTATGGATTCCTTTTGGACGTGGGTTTTATATGCGGCCGCCACCGGCGTTTCAGCAGTTATACTTTTTGCCGGCATTAATTTACTGTTTGAAAAAAATGAATTTATCATGCTTATGACGCGGCTCAAAAATGTACTTAAAAGAAAATTCGGCCGTTAAACTCATATAGCGGCCGAATTAAAATATATAATATTTAATTGCCCTAAGCTTACAAGGCTCAATTAAATCAGCCCGCGGCAATTCTTCTCTTTACTGCAAATCAAGCGCCGACCTTAATTATTTCAATACCGTCCAGCGCCTCGGCAATAAGCGCTTCCTCTTCCAAGGCCTTTTCCGCCTCCAGCACCTTTTCCAATCCCGGCTTTGTAGCAGGATGCCTGGGCGTAAAAACGGTACAGCAGTCCTCATAAGGCAAAATAGAGGTATTATATGTGCCTATTCTGCGGGCAATATCCATAATCTCCAATTTATCCATGCCTATCAAAGGACGAAATACAGGCATATTAACCGCCGCATCGGTACAATAAAGCGCATTGAGCGTCTGGCTGGCCACCTGTCCTATGCTCTCGCCTGTTATTAAGGCGCCCGCTCCGCTGCGGCGCGCAGCCTGCTCGGCTATTTTCATCATATAACGGCGCATAATTACAGTAAGATATTTATCCGGACACTTTGCATATATTTCTTCCTGAATTTTGGTAAACGGCACAATATTAAGCCTGATTTCGCCACAGTACCTTCCCAAAAGCCTGGCAAGCTCTATCACCTTATCCTTAGCCCTTTCAGAGGTATGTGGAAAGCTGTGAAAATGCACGGCGTCTATAACTACTCCCCTACGGGCTATCATATATCCCGCTACAGGGCTGTCTATACCGCCCGAAAGGAGCAGCCCCGCACGACCGCCCGTGCCCAACGGCATACCACCGGCGCATGGGATTTCTTTAACATACACATACGCCGCATCCTCACGAATCTCAATTTCAACCAAATGTTCCGGATGCTCAACGTCCACCTTAAGCGCGGTATGCTCTAAAATATATTCCCCGGCAAGCACGGCAATTTCTGGCGACTGAATAGGAAAATGCTTATCAGCACGGCGCGCCTTTACTTTAAAAGTCCCCTCCTCAATACCCGCTTCAGCAAGCATTTTAACAGCCGTCCTCATTATTTGTTCCATATCCTTTTCGACCTGAAGCGCAGGCGAAACGGCATGTATTCCAAAAACTCGAGTAAGCCTGTCCAGCGCCTGGTCCAAATATGCATCTGAAATATTTTTAATATATATCCTGCTCTGCGCTATGCTGATTCTAGCTTCGCTGCCCTTAAGAGCCTCTCGAATATTATCCATCAGCCGGCGTTCAAAAAAAGGACGATTTTGCCCTTTAAGATGTATTTCTCCAACCTTTACTAATATAACATGCATATTTTATACTCCTTTACTTTCGCCTGAACCGGCGCAGATACTTAAGCGCTTCCTCCAGCGCCCCGACCGTCTGAGAACATTCCTCCAGAGTATTAAACGCGCCTAGGCTTATTCTTATAGCGCCTCCAGCATATTTAGCGGGAACCTTCATAGCCGCAAGCACCGGGCTGACCTTATTTTTCCGGGAAGAGCATGCGCTTCCCTTCCCAACTATTACGCCCCTAGCTTCCAGCGCGCTTTGCAGGCTGGCCGCCTGAACCCCTTCAAACGCAACGCATATTATATGCGGCGCCGTATTTTTACCAATCAAATATACGCCGTCAATGCCAGAAAGCAAATTTATATATTCTGTTTTTATTTGTGAAATTTTATCCAGCATTTTTTCTTCCTTAAAAACCTCAATAGCTCTTGTATATCCCGCTATACCAGGCATATTCAGCGTACCCGGCCTAAAGTCGTCCTGCTGCCCGCCGCCGTAAATTAAAGGAGCAATCCGAATATCCTTAGATATGGCTATGACCCCCATACCTTTAGGGCCATGCACTTTATGAGCGCTTGTCGTATAAATATCGGCGCCCGAAGGAGTTTCAAGGCGCATATGCCCCTGCACCCCGTCCGAATGAACTATACAATCAGGATTTTTAGCCTTAACCAACGCGGCTATAGCGTTAATATCATTAATAACTCCCGTCTCATTATTTACATGCATTATGCTTACCAGCGCAGTTCTCGGCGTGACCATTTCGCCTACCCGCTGCGGCTCTATTTCCCCTGTAGGCTCAACAGGAGCGACAAGCACCTTAACTCCCATTTTTCTAAGCAAAAGCGCCGCCTGGGAAACGGCAGGATGCTCAATTTCCGAAATAACCGCCTCCGGCTGTTCAGCGCCTCTAGCGGCGCTTAAAAGCGTTCCCGCTACAGCGGTATTAGACCCTTCAGTCCCCCCTGAAGTAAAATAAACCCGACGTTCATCCACCGTGCGGCTCAAAACCTCACGACAGCGGAAAAATTCCCTTTCCTCAGGCAGCGCGGCAGCATAAGAAGCCGAAGGATTAAAATAATCCTCCAGCATATATTTTTCAACCGCCTCCGCCGCTTGCGCAAAGGCCCGTGTGGAAGCGCTGTTATCCAAATAAATCATAGCCGCACCGCCCGTGGTTTCTGATTCCTTAAAGCCCTGAGCAATTCCTCGCTCGGCTCCCAAAGCACGCAGGTACGCATTTTATTATATACGCAGTCGATAAAATACGCATGCTCAGGCCCGTTAAGCGTAGCGTTGATAACCTTAAGCCCCGCCGTATTTTTAAGCGTGTTAAACCTATCGTCGTATATAGGCGCTATACACTCTATCTCGGGCAATTCTATCCGAATCAGTTCCTTGCGCCTGCGCTGATTATAAACGCGGGCAATAGTTACAACGTCCTCATAAAATGCATAGTCGTATTCCAGCAGCGCTCTCTCCTTGCGGAAATAAGAAAATATGGCGAAGCCTCCAAAGAGAACTGTATATATAACTCCCATAACGGTATTGTAAAACAACATTAAAATACCGAAAAAAGCCGCAGCAGCAGCTATAACCATAACAACAAACCAAATTTTATATTTTATTTCATCCGCTTTGGTATCCTTTTTTCTGAGACATTCTTCTATGCTGGCCATATTAAATCTCGCCTTTCCTATGGATATGCTTAAATTTTAACACAAATATAACGCTTTATCAACAGAATATAATATACTTACAGATATTTTTATTAAATATTTATTACTATTCTGCATCGCCTTAAAAATTACTGGAAATTGGATTTCTTCTATGTTATAATAAAAAAACAAACGGAAATATTTCTATTAACAACCAAACTGCATAAAAGGAGAGAAATATATGATTTGTCCTAATTGTCTGGCTAACAATAAAAATAACGCTACAGTATGCCAAAATTGCGGCTACAGCCTAATAGAAGAAGAATTAGACGAGGCCGTAAAGGAGGAGCAGGAGGAAGAGCAGCAAATTGAGGACGAATCCGAAGCGGAAACGCCGGCGGAAATAAACCAGACCCCAGAGGCTTATACGGACCAAGCCGAGGCTCCGTATATTGAAGAACAGCCTCAAGAGGATGAACAAAAAACCATAAGCATTCCTCCGCTGCGAGAACGCACGTCCGCCCGCAGAATTCCCCAAATTGTATACGAAGCGGATTCGGAGGAAGAAAAGAATTATTTTTCAGACCAAAGCTCCGGACATAAAAATCAATCTCCTCTGCGCACAGCTGTAACGGTGTTCTTATGGGTGCTTATCATAGCGGCAGTTATCTTCATAGGCTTTATGCTTTACGACCGTTTTTGGGGAACTGATAATCCCTCTGACGTTAATAATACCGGCGGCGGTTCAAACATAACTTCAGGCGTCGGGTCTTCTAACGTACAGGCTCCCAGCGTAAGCCTCAAGCAGGACGAAAGCGGCGCAAGCTATTATGAATGCATTTTTTACGGTCAGCCGGGAGACAGCGTATACCTGACGGTAAAAAACCAATATTATTCCTTTGATGAAAGCGGCAAATATACCGTTGAACTGCGTCTGTCCGACTTTGTTGATGCTAAAGCCCCCCTTGAAAACACTTACAGCGCTTCGGTAACATATAGATACCGTCAGTCTAACGGCCAGGAAACAGAGTTGACTTTAGAAAATCCGCTGGTTTTCAACATTTCCCCTACCCAATTAAAGCTTATTGCTCCAGAGGCAGAAAGTCAGGAGATTTTTGAAGAAAACTATTCGGTTATTTTCAAAGTGGACGCAGGCTCTACAGTCTTAGTAAACGGACGGGATATTTCCTCAAGCATAAACAGTCAGGGCAGGGCAACCTATAACGTTACTCTCGGCCCCGGCTCTTCAGAGGAACTAAATATACAGGCCACAGCGCCCTATCACAGCTCTATATCTAAAACTATAACCATAAGCCGCGCGCCTTTGAACGTCAATTTTTCCATTGCGGCCAATACCCCCCGTTCGGTAAACACCGCAACTGTAGAGATTTCAGGAGTTGTAGATACCGGCGCAACGCTAAGCTGTGCCGATTATACTCTTAGCAATCCGGAAATCAACCCTCTGACAGGCGCATACCGCGTTAGCGTACAGCTGCCTGGCTACGGCAGGCACAGAATAATCCTTACTGCCACAAGCGCCGAAGGGCAAACCTCCTCCCTCGCCCATACCGTGCTTTATCTGCCCGAGGAGGACGCATATACCCGAGACGTTTGGGTATACGACCCGGCTATTGTTTCCGACCCGTCGCGCTATATAGGAAGAAATTATCTGCTTAACGGCGTGGACGTTGTGGAGATACTGGACAGTCCCAATACCATTTTCACCGTCAATATGGGTACAGATGAAGCCCCTCAGTATCTTGCCGTAGAATATTACGGTTCCCGCAGCATACAGCCGGGTGACACCTACCGCATCTTCGGTCAGGTAATAGGCTCTTATCAGGGCATGACCCTTATAGGCGGATATTTTTTGTATACAAATTAATATAGTGCGTTCAGCGGATTCCGCAGGCTTAATTATGAAAACGTCAGGCCAAACTGCGGATAAGCACGGGCATCTAAGCAGCGCTCAGCGCAGGCTTAATTATAAAAACGCCTCTGCGGACAAAGCGTTATATTAAAACTTAAAAAATTCCGCAGGCGGCGTTCGCTCATTATAAATTATGACTAAAGGCCCGAAGCATAACGCGGGCCTTTAGTCCTGTTTTACCTGCGCATTTTATAAAGCTCTCCGTTTGTCTGGACTTTTATTCCAAAATGTATTATAATATATTGGTAATTAATATTTTTAAAGACTGCGGCGGAAAAAATATATATTAAATTTATACGCCGCGGAAAGCTGCCTAAAACGGCCGGGCAGGCCATTAAGAAAGGGAGTTCTATAATGAAATGCACTTATTGCGGTTATCCCGAAAGCAAGGTACTGGACAGCAGACCCACAGAGGAAGGCACCGTGATACGCCGCCGCCGTGAATGCATGAGCTGTCAGCGACGGTTTACAACATATGAAAAAGTAGAGACCATGCCTCTTATGGTTATAAAAAGAGATGGAAGAAGACAGCTTTTCGATATAGAAAAAGTGAGAAACGGCATTATTAAGGCTTGTGAAAAATGCAAGGTTTCAGCTAATGATATCGACAAGCTGGTTCAGGATATTGAGCGCCGTGCAAGCGACAGTCCCGAGCACGAAATAAGTTCGCTTGACCTGGGAGAAATGATTATGAAAGGTCTCCTGGAATTGGATCCTGTCGCATACATAAGATTTGCCTCTGTATACAGAGAGCTAAACGACCTGAACAAGCTTATGGAGGAAATGAATAAGCTTTTAGGAAAGGACAAACATGACTGACGGCTTTTATACCCAGCAAATTAATGGTTTGACCATACTTAAATCCCGTTTGCTGGACCAAATTCCCTACATACGTCACGCCTTTTCAACCAGAATCGGCGGCATAAGCACAGAGGAATGCGGCAGTCTCAATCTTGCATGGAAACGCAGGGATTCATATGAAAATGTAAGAGAAAATCACCGCCGTTTCGCGCACGCGATGGGAATAGAGCCTGAAAACTTTGTATTTATTGAATTAAAGCACAGCGATAAAGTAATTACCGTTAATAAGGACGCGCGCAACAACGGCCGATGGTGGGATAATATCCCGTCTGATTACGACGCAGTAATAACAAAGGATACAGACGCCGCGCTGCTTGTGCGCACAGCCGACTGCGGTACAATATTGCTTCTGGATACAAAAAGGCGCGTCATCGCGGCAGTACACAGCGGCTGGCGGGGAACTTCAGCCGGAATAATAAAAAATACCATAGAACGCATGCATTTAGAATTTAACAGTAACCCAAGAGACATACTGGCCGCCGCCGGACCGTCCATATGCTCTGAATGCTTTTTGGCGCACGAACCGGTATATTCGCAATTCCCGCAGAAATACCTTACATTTTATCCTGACGGACGGGCAGGCGTAGATTTAAGAGGCAAAATGCTGGACGACATGCTTGCGTCCGGCCTGCTGCGGGAAAACATTGATTTCTGTGCATCATGCACATGCGAGAATCCAGAATTATTCTTTTCTCACCGCCGCGAGCGCGGTCGCACCGGCATTATGGCCGCGTCTATTCAGCTTATTTAATTACAGGGCTTAAGAGCGGCTGTTCTAATGCATAAGGCTTGGCCTTAAAAAGCGTCCGCCGCAGCCATATACTCATACAAAATCCATTAAGCGAAAAGCATTTAATGCAAAGGAGCATATGCAGCTTGCATCTCTTAAAGGGCTTGGCCCCAAACGTCTGGAAGCCCTTAAAAAAATGAATATTCACAGCATTGACGAGCTTATAAGGCTCGCTCCTGCTGATTATATGGACATGAGTCGAATCGTGCCAATAGCGGATATGCCTGAAAACGGCTATGCGCTTATTTTTGCACGCATAACCAGTTCTCCTTACCGCGGCCGTTCCAAAGCGGTATTCAGCACATGCGCAGACCAAAGCGCAAGCGCGGACTTAATTTGGTTCAACGCGCCATACATAGCGCAAAATTTAAAAAAAGGAGAAATGTACCGAATATTTGGACGCGCCTCAAAACACGGCAAAAAAACCGTTATAGTCAATCCTAAATTCGAGCACGAAAGCAAAAGCTCCATGAACGGCATAATTCCCGTATATCCCATCCCCAAAGGCTCTCAGCTCAACCAAAAGGCTCTTAGAAGCGCTATACGTCAAGCTCTCGACCTAAAAAACGGCATGCAGCCCGAAATCTATCCGGAGGCATTCAGAGAAAAATACGCGCTGCCCGAAATAAACTATGCGCTGGAAAACATTCATTTTCCCATATCCTTTAATCAGCTTGCTTTAGCTAAAAAACGCATGGTATTTGATGAATTAATGCTAATGCTTTCTATAATAAACGAGCATAAACGCATTCAAAGCTGCATGCGCGGCGAAATTCTATCCGCTAATCAAGCGCTTAGAGAGGATTTTGCAGCCGCTCTTCCATTTGAGCTGACCAACGCCCAAAAACGGTGCATAGGCCAGATTGAAGAAGATGTATGCTCCGGCAGGGTTATGAACAGACTGCTTCAGGGGGATGTAGGCTCAGGCAAAACTGCCGTAGCTTTTTACGCTTTGCTCTTAGGCGTATATAATAACGGCCAGGCCGCGCTTATGGCCCCTACCGAAGTGCTGGCGCGCCAGCATTTTAATGATTTTACAATACAATTTCCAAAAATCAGAGCCGCTCTGCTTTGCGGAAGCACGAAAAAAAGCGAAAAGGAACGGATAAAGGAAGGCCTGCGCGAAGGCAGCATAAAGGTAGTTATAGGAACGCATGCCATTATTCAGGAGGACGTCTTTCTGCCCTATTGCAAGCTTATTGTTACAGACGAGCAGCATCGTTTCGGCGTAGCCCACCGCGCGCTGCTGGGCGCTAAAAGCCATGGAGTGCATACGCTGGTAATGTCGGCCACTCCTATTCCCCGCACTCTTTCTCTTGTGCTTTACAGCGATTTGGATTTTTCCATTCTGGACGAAATGCCGCCCGGCCGACAAAAAATAAGCACGCATATTATCCCTCCCCAGAAGGAACGCGCTATGTATGAATATATTGCGCATTGCGCCTTGCAGGACAAGCGAACTTATATTGTATGCCCGGTTATAGAAGAATCAGATACCCTGCCCGTAATGTCGGCCGAGGAGTTATATAAAAAGCTGGCAGAGGGGGATTTAAAGGATATACCCATAGGTCTGCTTCATGGCCGAATGCCTGCAAAAGAAAAAAACTCGGTTATAGAAAAATTCGCCTCAGGCGAAATAAAGGTTCTTATTTCCACAACGGTAATAGAGGTGGGCGTAAACGTGCCCAGCGCAGTCAATATGGTAATAGAAAACGCCGCGCGCTTCGGCTTGGCCCAATTACACCAGCTAAGAGGACGGGTAGGGCGAGGCAAAGAAAAATCCTACTGCTTTCTTTTGGATGCAGACGGACAGAACCAGCGTCTAAAAACAATGACCCAAACCTCGGACGGCTTTGAAATCGCCGAAAAGGATTTAGAGCTGCGCGGGCCTGGCGAATACTTCGGCACCCGCCAAAGCGGCCTGCCCTCGGCCATGTTTTCCAGAGCGTTTTCAAATAAGGAATTACTCAAGCTGGCTAAAAGCGCATATTCATACCTGCTCTCTGATAAAGCATATCAGAATGTGCTGTCCGCCCTCACTATAACGGCTCAGGCAAAGCTGCAAAGAGAAAATGAACATATAGTGTATAATTGACCGTCCCGCAGCAGCGTATGGCGCCGGCAATTAGATGTTTTATTCTCCGTCCGCCTCCAAAAAGGCTTCCTCCAAGCCGCGAATTATATCTCCAGCCGTCATCGCGCGCTTTGACGCTCTCCGCGCCGCCGCTTTTCCTGCAGCGCCGTGTGCAAGCACGCCGGCAACAGCCGCATCCAAGGCGTCGCCCTGCGCCAGAAATGCAGCTATAATTCCTGAAAGCGTATCGCCGCTTCCCGCCGTTGCCATACCATGATTAAGCCCGGCATATATATATCGGCTTTCTCCGTCTGAAATAACCGTAGAAGCGCCTTTGAGCACTACTATACACTTATACCGGCTGGCCAATTCGTCCGCGCAGTCCGCCTGACTGCCGCGCAATTCGGCTGCCGAGCAGCCTAAAAGGCGCGCCCCCTCGCCCAGATGCGGAGTTATAATAACAGGAGCGCTTCTGTTCTGCATTGCCCTTTCGCCCGTTTCGGCGAGTATATATAATGCGTCTGCATCCAATACGGCCGGAGTTTCCGCTTCAAGAACAATTTTCAGCCTTTCATACTCAGAACGGCCCGCCCCCGGTCCAAATACTACTGAATCCATTTCACTTAAAGTATTCAAGCATTCCTCAAGCGTCTGGTAATACGAACACATTATTTCCAAGGGTCTGCGGTCATAAAATGAATCCTCGTCTCTGGCAAAGATAGTCGCCCGGCCAGCGCCTGCCTTCAGCGCCGCAAAAGCGCTTAAAACTGAAGCGCCCTCCATGCCTCTTGCTCCGCCCACAATACCTACGCTCCCAAAATTTCCCTTGTGACTGGTTGCGCTGCGTTTAGGCAGCAGCTCCTTCAAATCGCTTAAATCCGTCAGTTTAGCTCTCTGCTCCACCCCGTCAGGAAATTCCAGGCCTGCCGAAACCACCTCAAGACGTCCGCTCTTAAGCGCTCCGTCCGCTAAAGTATGTCCTAATTTAGGACATAAAAATGTAACTGTATCATCAGCCGTTACGGCGCGGTTCATAACTATTCCGCTATCCGCATGCACGCCTGAAGGAATATCAATGCTTACTACTTTCGCCCCCGCCGCCCTCAGGTCTTCTATCAGCTTAATGCCCTCAAGCTGCGCGCCGCCTACGCTTCTATTAAGTCCTATTCCAAATATAGCGTCCACTACCACATTGCAGGAGGAGGGGATATCCGTTATTAAATGTCTTGCCCTTTCAAAAAAGAAACGCGCGTACTCTTTAAGCTCCTGCTCATCCCCGATAAAAAGCAAGCTTACCTCGCAGCCCAGCTTGGATAATTCTTCAGCGCACACAAAGCCGTCCCCTCCGTTATTGCCGCTTCCGCAAACGCACAACGCGCTTTTAGGCGCATAACGGGAAAATATATATCGGGCCGCCTGAGAGCCTGCTTTAAACATTATCTCTCTAGGCGGCTTTTTCAGAGTTTCAAAATTATAATTTTCCAGCTCTCTCATCTCTCTGGCGCTCGCAAGGTTTTTCATTCTGCTCCTCCCCTTCTAAAACGCACTGCGCTACTGCAAAAAAGCGCTCGTGCGAAATGGATATATGAATTTTCCTGCCTCCAAGCTCTTCAAAAAGCGTCTGCGCATTATTATGCAGGCGAGCGTATGGCTTGCCTAAGGAATCATGATAAACTTCAATATCCGTCCAGGCCATATTCCTTACGCCCGTGCCCAGCGCCTTAGAGCATGCCTCCTTGACTGCAAAAATCCCCGCTGCGCTCTGCGCATTCATTTTTTTTGACTTTAAGAACTCCTGCTCGGCCTGAGTATATATCTTTTTTAAAAAATTATCCCGGCGCAGCATAATCGCAATGCGGGTTATGTCTGTTATATCTATCCCCGTACCTATTATCAAAAATCTGTCTCCTCTCCCTGAAGCAGGCTCTGAACAGCTTCGCTTACAATATCATAATCGAAACCCCGGCGCGCCAGAGCCTGATAAAGCTTTAAACGGGCGTCTCGGGCGTCTTTAAATCTTTTGCCCTTAAGATAAGCCGTCCCGGCTCTAAGCGCTCCGTCCATTTCATCCTGCGCATTCCTCTCAGAAAGCGCGCATTCTATAATTTCACTATCAACGCCCTTATGCATCAGCGAATATTTAACCGCTCTGTTGCCTTTAACGGCGTTTTGCTGAATATATGCGCGCGCATATTCGGCGTCGTCTATATACCTGTATTCCTTTAATCTCTCTATAACCCGGCAAACAATATCGTCGTCATAGCCCTTTTTGACAAGATAATCCTCAACCTGCTTCTGGGTTTTTCGGCCTCCGCCTATATATTCCCCGCCCTTATTAAGCGCACGCAGAAATTTATCCTCTCTTACGCCAGATAATAGCAGGGAAGCTTCAACCGTATCCCCTTCCTTTAAATGCAGACGCAGTATTTCTTCCTCGCTTAATCCGGTATAAAAAACATCGTCAGCATATATATTATACCTCCCGGCATTATTTTTCTGCTTCTCAATTTTAGTTATTTTCATTTTACCCATCACGCAATATACAACTCAAAATTATTTATAATCTCAAAAAAATATACGGCATTCTCAGCATTAGCATACAAGGCAAAACCGCGGGAACATAAATCCAGCCATTTTCTGACCTCATTATATCCTGTACTCCAACATGCTCATATCATTATATAACAAATTGCACCCCGTTGACAAGAGAGCATTAAAACAAAAAGCAAATTTCATGCTTACCGTCCACTATGTTCGTTCAAGCGCCCGACAATCATAACAAAGCCAACATATATAAGGAAATTCAGCCTCATTTTCATTAATCATTTCCATGCCTAAGCAATATAACAGAGTACAATACGCCGCAGAGGGGCAAATTATAGTCTGATTAAATTATCCATTGCAGCTTATAAAATATTTTAACATAAAAGGCTTGACATAAGCATATAAAAAGCATATAATACCTACTGTATTAATACAACTAATACACATAGAAAGGAGGAATGGCATGCTTGAAATAGACAAGATGTCCCGCATCCCAATATATGAACAGATAATTCAAAGGCTTGAGCTGCTCATTCTTACAAACGTTTTAGGGCCGAATTCCCCTTTGCCCTCAGTACGGTCTCTTTCGCAGGAGCTTTCGGTAAATCCAAATACTCTGCAAAAAGCCTATGCCGAATTAGAGCTTAAGGGAATCTGCTACAGCGTACCAGGCACAGGCCGTTTTATCTCTGAAAATGCAAAGAATATTTTAATGCGCTCAAAACGTGAAGAATTAGAGCAATTCAAAGAAACAGTAAAGGAATTAAAGCTGGCAGGAATATGCGCCAGGGAGCTCAAGCTGCTCATAGACCAAATCTACAGCATACCGGGAAAGGAAGGATAAAAAATGATTACCGCTCAGAATTTAACTAAAACCTTTGATAAATTTACCGCTCTGGAAAATTTAAGCTGCTCTATTCCAAACGGCTGCATTTACGGCATGGTAGGCTCAAACGGAGCCGGCAAATCTACGCTGCTTCGCCTGATAACCGGCATTTACCGCCCGGATAATGGTAAGGTGCTTATAGACGATAGGCCTGTGTACGATAACCCCGAAGTGAAACGCAAATTTGTTTTTGTACCCGACGAATTATTTTTCCTGCCCCAGGCCAGCATGAACAGAATGGCTTCATTATATAAAGCCGTATACCCTAATTTCGACAATCAGCGCTTTAAGCAGCTGGCCGAGGCCTTTAATCTGGACCCTACCGCCAAATTGCAGACCTTTTCCAAGGGAATGAAGCGCCAGGCAGCCACCATACTGGCTCTCAGCGTCAAGCCGGAATATATTTTCTTTGATGAAACCTTTGACGGTCTTGACCCGGTAATGCGCAATCTTGTTAAAAAGGTTATATATGCGGACGTATGCGAACGTAAGGCCACAGCCGTAATAACCAGCCATTCTCTGCGCGAGCTGGAGGATACCTGCGACCAGCTGGCCCTGCTGCATAAAGGCGGTATAATATTTGAAAGCGATATAGAAAATCTCCGTACATCCCTGTTTAAATTACAGGTAGCTTTTTCCGACCCATATGACAGAAGCCTTTTCGGCGATATGAATATTGTTTCATTTATCAAAAAGGGCAGCATAGCGAGCATAATCGCCAGAGGAGATAAGGATAAGGCTCTTGCACAGATTAAGGCGTTAAATCCTCTTCTGGTTGAAGCCCTTCCTTTAACCCTGGAAGAAGTATTTATCTATGAAATGGAAGCCCTTGGCTATTCCTTTGAAGACGCAGTCAAATAACAGAGAGGAGATTAATATGAAACAGAAATATTTCAGTCCCAGCCTTTTCTGGGATTTCTTCAAGCAGATAAAGCTTACAGGCATAGTATTAACCGCAGTATTATGCATAATTACCGCAGTACCCATTTTTGTGCAGTATCTTTCAATTGATTCTGCCGGCATAGTCATTCAAATATCCGAGATTACGCCCGTGCTTTACGTCGCTATATATTTTATCCCCATAATATTCATGGCGGGCATTTTTAAATTTCTCAATAAGCGCAAGGACAGCGATTTCTTTCACAGTCTTCCCCCTACCAGGCTATGCACCTTCCTTTCAGGCTGTCTCGCTTCTTTTTGCTGGAGTTTGATAACCATCGTATCCATGGTGCTTATAGGCTATTTAAGCATGCTGATATGCGGATTGAACTGCTCCGGCGCTTATATAGGCTATTTAATTGCTTATAATGCGGTGGTAGCTTTAGCTATAACAGGCTGCGCTTCCATTGCCCTCAGCGCTACCGGAACGCTGCTGCCCGGCTTATGCCTGACGTTTATTATAATGTTCCTGCCCCGGTTCATTCTAGTTATGATTAACATTACGGTGCGCCAGCAGAGCATAATAGCCAGCGCTCTAAACGACGGCCTGCTGTTTAATCAGAATTATAACTTCATAACGGCGCCCCTGTTCAGTATGCTGGCCTCAGGCTATTCAAGCGCTACAAGTCTTCCAGCATTTGCAGGCGGATATATCTATACGGCCGTACTGGGCTTAATATATATACTGCTCGGAGCGCTCGCTTTCCGCGCCAGAAAGAGCGAAAGCGCAGAAAAAAGCGCGCCTAATAAAGTACTGCAGCATATTTACCGACTCTTGATAACCCTGCCTACCCTGCTTGCAGCTTCCATTATTTTAATAACCGGCTCAGGAGAAAGCAGCCTGGTTGTTATATTAATCGTATTATCCGTGATAATATATTATGTGTATGAGGCTATAACCACCAAAAGCTTTAAAAGCATGCTTAAAGCCACTCCCCTTTTTCTGGCAGATATAGCAGTTTGCGCAGTAGTTTGCCTGGCGTCATACGGAATTACTCAAAGCGTGCTTAATAACACTCCTGAAGCGGACCAAATAAGCCATATCGAGATAAACGTATCAAACGACAGCGACTATTACAGCACGCCCTCCTATACGCAGGCTCTGCAGCAAACCGTTCAGTATAAGGATAAGGACATTATTGCGCTTGCCTGCGAAAAGCTGCATGAGACCGCGCAGACTGCAATAGTAATAAAAAACAACCCTACAACAAATGAGTACATTTCGGGACGCTATATAACGTTTGTACTGAAATCCGGCGCTAAAGTGACCCGCGTCGTAGATTTCGGAGATAAAGCAGCTCAATTTGAAAGCCTGCTTTGGAACGAGCCGCAATATGTTGAAAATCTGCTCAAGCTGCCTGAAGACAGTCAGATAACAAGCATAAATAACGCATGGCCCATGCGTTTAGAACAAGCACAGCTCAAGGCTCTCTGGGACAGCTTCAAAAACGAATATTACTCCCTGCCCGACCAAACAAAAGCGCAGGTTATAGCTCAGTCTCAGAGTGAAGGCGCTTCTCCCTTTGCAATAAACGTTATGGGCAGCGTAGGGCTGACCTCCTGGAACAGCCAATATTGCATTACCTCGCTTACCCCGCAAACCTTTAAGCTTGCCGCTAAGTACGCTAACGATGAAAAAAACCTCAGCAGCTTTAAGGCGCAGCTGGACCAATTACAGAAAACTGCGGTTGAATCTGGCCAATATGACGTTTATTTAGATATTGGCTTTTACAATATATCCGGATTGGACTTACCGAACGAGGAAATTGCAGAAATTCTTCAAAATGGATATTCAACGGCCGTTTATGCAGAAGACAGCCGACTGATGCCCCTCATTGAGCACTTAAAAAGCTGCGCGCTGGAAGAAGCTCAGCCAGACCAAGCAATATTAACTCTTAACTTAATAACCTATGAACGCGAAAACGGTCAGGACTATTACACCCGTTCTGACGAAAGCCTTATAATAATAAGCGTTGACCAGGATAATTTGGAAACTATTATCAATCTGCTCTTTCCTGAAGAAGCTGACGCCGAAGCCGCTTAAAAAGCTCTAGCGTCGGTAAAAGGATAGCAGCACGGTCAGAAATATTCAGTTTTGCGCACCTGCTGCGGTATCTTCAAATCCATCCCTCTTTAAAAACGCCTGAGGATTACAGCGCCATAGCAGGTGAATTTAAAAGGCTTCCGTCATAATTATGACGGAAGCCTTTTAAATTCACC
>URIR01000005.1 GCA_900547955.1 uncultured Eubacteriales bacterium
TAAAGCGGCACGCGAGCTGGGTTCAGAACGTCGTGAGACAGTTCGGTCCCTATCCATCGTGGGCGCAGGATATATGAGAGGAGCTGTTCCTAGTACGAGAGGACCGGGATGGACGTACCTCTGGTGCATCAGTTGTCATGCCAATGGCACAGCTGGGTAGCGAAGTACGGAGCGGATAAACGCTGAAGGCATCTAAGCGTGAAACCGACCTCAAGAAGAGATATCCCATTGCGGAAGCAAGTAAGCCCCCTTGCAGACTACAAGGTAGATAGGTCGGAGGTGGAAGAGCGGTAACGTTCGGAGCTGACCGATACTAATAGGGCGAGGGCTTGATCAAGCGGTCAAGCGGCAGCAGAGCAGGAAGTCAGTCTTTAGTTGTGAGTGAGCAGCCAAAGAGAGAGAAGAGACAAAGTTACAGAGGGAACTCTGAAACAATATTTCCGGTGGCAAAGGCAAAGGGGAACCACCTGTACACATGCCGAACACAGAAGTTAAGCCCTTTAGCGCTGATGGTACTTGGCTGGACACGGCCCGGGAGAGTATGTCGCTGCCGGTCTCAAGAAGGAAGAAGGCGTAGCCATAAGGTTGCGTCTTTTTTCATATCAAATTTCCAGGAGTTTCGAGATAGACATGCTAGGGGCATGCGGGCCAGACCGCTCTAAACACCAGGCTTTTCCAATTTCCAAGGTTTTCCCTCACCCAACGCTGGCTTTTCCATACCAACGCCGACCATCGCCGGACTTTTTCCTGCCCAACCGTGTTTCCTCAACTCACCGAACTTTTTCCGCCCCTCATGGCTGTTCCCGCCCAACGCTGCTTACATGCCTTCCGGGCAATTTGCTCGATGGAAATTAGTGGTCCTTTAACTGTTATGCTAAATGCTATGTATTTGCTTGCCCTGCATGTCATAGTCGGTATATAGGTATATACTATTGTATGGAAGCAATTAAAAATAAAACGGGAAAGCATTAGGATTTATACTGATAAGGAAGTATCAGAAGAAAACTAACTTAACGGCTGACAGACAGGATTGCAACTAAAGCGGCGTGTACTGTAAGAAAACGGTACATGCTGTTTTTATGTCCTGTTACGCAATAGAACGCCGTTTTCGGGGATATGAGTATAAAACCCTTAACCTCTCTGTTTTGCACCTGTAAAACCGCATAAAATCAAGGAACTTTTATCCCTAAATGTGAACATAGACTATGATAGATTAAGAGCGTAAGCGGTTTATCCGATTACGCTCTTGATTTCCCACAAGCAAAGTCAGAAACAGCCGTCAGGGACGCTTTCAGCGCAACGTTTATCCTTGACGGCTGTTTCTGGCTTTGCTACTCACTACCTGTCAATGCGGAATTTAAGGATTGCTTTTACAAGCTGTGTTTCCAAACTGTCTTGAATATCACTATTGAAATGCCCCTGATACATAGACAGATATTTCATATGTCTTTTGTAATGTTGCAGGACTGCATTGACCGCTTCCGGCTCTCCGGTAACTGCTTTTTCAATGGTTTCAAATGGTATCAGCTTCCTGCTCATGTTTCAATCTCTCCAATTCTAACTGCTTCAACGCCGCTAACTTCCAGTAGTTTGCTGTGCTTCTGCTACGTCCGTATGCCTGACCGATTTTTGCGTCTGTGTAATGGCAGTAGAAATACAAAATAAGCACATTTTTCCGCTGTTCTGATAGGATAGAAAAAGCTTGCCTTAACTGCTCGTTTTCGATAATGACAGTCTTATCGCATACATGATAGGCAGTCAGTTTGCTCTGCTTCTCAAAGTAGCTGTCTGTTATGGACGGTTTGAAATACTTTTCTTCCATGAGATATTCAAGAGAAATTTCATGCTTCTGCTATCTGGCTATATCTCGATAGGCATTAAAAGCGGCATTACGGAGAACAAACTTGAAAAAAGCGGCAAAAGCACATTCGATACGTCCCTTGTACTGCTCGGAATAAATCATCTGAAATCACCCCATTTCTTCCCATGGGGGGTGGTAATAAACGCCCATATAGCATAAAGCGATACAGGCGTTGTGAACAGAAAAAGGTTATTATATGATTTGACAGTTCATCTATAAGAGCGCACTTGTCTGCATAAAGGGCGTTAATTTTTTTAACAGCTGATAATCATAGATAAACATGTCAATTTCCTCTTAAAAACAAAAGAGCCGATAACCGCATTTCAAATCTGCGTATTATTGGCTCTGCGTCTGTGCGTCTGGCTCTTTGATAACTGATATATTGAGTTTATGAGCATTGATTATAGTTTCCTGTTTGCATTTCGGACAATAAAGAGGATAGTTTTTCAAGATGGTATCCTCTCTAAGTCTGTTGCGGGTTTTATTATCACAAACAGGACAGAGTATCCATTTTGAGGTCATACTATTTTTCCCTTTCAGTATTTATTGTTTGTTACCTATATATCGCAATGCCATTTTCGACATTAACCTGCCCATTTTTATTGGGAAAAGATAACAGATAAGTATCTGGATTTTTTGTAAAAAGTTGTGGCATAGGATAAAATGTCTGGAAGAAATATGGTTTGCAATTCCATAGCCTACTTTTTGGGGGTCTGACATAAATTCTTTTGGTATAGGTAATGGCTCTGCCGATTTTGTCCGGGTGAGTGGCGGGTGAATAATGTGGAAAGAAATACCGTCAGAAGCGTATTCCAAGTTAAGACATTTTGCCAAGGCTTCTAATGCCCCTTTCGTTGAAGCATAAGGCGATATTCCAATAAAACCTGTAACACCCACTCCCGAACTTGTAAAAATAACTTTTCCATTTTTTTGTTTATGCATATAAGGTAATATACTTTTTACTAAACGAAGCGCCCCATAATAATTCATATCAAAAACTCGTTCATAAGTGGAAAAATCGGTATCAGCTTCTTTGGTAAAAGTACAAAGACAAGCATTATGAATGACAATATCTGCTTTTTGCAACTTCTCAATGATGTCGGCAATAGCGGTATGGATTTGCATTTCTTTGCATACGTTCGTTTTGTAGTAGAACAGTCTGTTTGGATATGACTGTTCTAAAATTACTAAATTATCTGTTTCTAAATCCAAGACAGCAACCTTGTTCCCGTTTTTTTAGAGCTTGTTCCGTAAAATAATACCCAATTCCTTGATTTGCACCTGTGATTACAATGTTTAGCATTATGCCACCTCTATTTCTACAAAAGATTTTTCAATATGCTGATAAGCAGCTTCCCGAAAAGCATTTTTCTGTTCTGCCGATAATGTCCCACTAAACAGCCATCTTTGAGCAAAAAAATGAATTGGAGCATAATATTTAACAGCTAAATACGCACTATCTGTATGTGGGATTATTCCTATTTTCATTAGTGTATAAAACATTTTGCTTTGAAATTCAAGCGGCTCTGTAAACATCCAGCGGTCATATATTTTTTGAATTTCCGAATTACCAAATTGTTCAATAAAAAGAAGTCGCATTATTTTATTGCAAAAATCGTCCATAAGATAACTTTCAAAAAATGTATCACACACAATTTGATAAAAAGGCTTTTCAATAAAGCAAGGTTGATGCAGGAAGTGAAAAAGCATATGGCGCAGCTTCAGAAAATCGGCGTGAATATCAACCAGATTGCAAAACGTGTCAACGAAACAGGGGCGATTTATGGTGATGATATGTGCGAAGTAAAGCGTGTCATGGAAGAAGTCTGGCGACTGGAACGGCGGTTATTGTTACAATTCAAGGGCTTGATGAAATGAGGGTTTGGGACACTTCCCAACAAGAAAAATGCTCCGGCGGCAGACGGGCATTTTACAGGAACGGCTATCCGTTTCCTATGCTTGCTATTCAAATTTTCACTTTATCAGACAGGGAAAGGACGGGAACGGAATGGAAAGGAAACAGGAACAGGAAACAGCCGATTTTCAGTACAATCGTGGAAATTCGGCAAACGAAACAGTCACTTAAAAAATCGGCGGTACATACTATCTTGTATCAACCTCCTGCGGCGGCTCGGAGCTGCTCTACGACAAAATGAAACGGCTCATAAAATCAGAAACATTGAAAACGCCTACTGACAAAGAAAAAGAAGTCCGCTATAATAAAATTAGCAACCTGTCTGTCGGGCGTTCATTATAGGAGGAACGGACATGACAGCAAATACATATAAGCCCGAACAGATAACAGCATTATACGCCCGCCTTAGTCAAGAGGACGCTCTTGACGGCGACAGCAACAGCATAGTCAATCAGAAAGCAGTCTTATCCAAATATGCGGCAGACAACGGCTTTTCAAATCCAACCTTTTTCATTGATGACGGCGTTTCCGGTGTAACGTTTGACCGTCCGAATTTTAACCGCATGATAGCAGAAATTGGAGCCGGAAACGTGGCAGCAGTCATTGTCAAGGATATGTCCCGTTTGGGGCGGGACTATCTGAAAGCAGGCTACTATACGAAAATTTTCTTTGTGGAACGTGACGTGCGCTATATCGCAATCAATGACGGCGTGGACAGAGCAAAGGGCGACAATGATTTTACCCCTTTCCGCAACCTGTTCAACGATTTTTACGCCAAAGATACCAGTAAAAAGGTACGGGCAATCAAACGGGCGCAGGGCATGGCGGGAGAACATTTATCAAAGCCGCCCTATGGCTACAAGGTAAGTCCTGCGGAAAAAAACAATGGATTGTTGATGAAGAAGCCGCTGTTGTGGTAAAGAGGATTTTTGACCTGTGTATTGCGGGAAATGGACCTATGAGGATAACGAAAATCCTAAAGGCAGAAAAGATACCTACCATCAGAGTCTACTATGCGAAACAGAAAGGCAAGCCGCTTCCCGAAAATCCGTATAACTGGGACGAAAGCACCATTATTTCTGTCTTGGAGCGCATGGACTACTGCGGGCATACAGTAAATTTCAAAAGCTATTCCAAATCCCACAAGTTGAAAAAGTGTATTTCCACCACAAAGGAGCAACAGGCGATTTTCCGCAATACCCATGAAGCAATCGTGGAAGAAGCAGTCTTTGAACGGGTACAGGAGTTAAGGGCAAACAAACGCCGCCCCACAAAAGCGGAACGGCAAGGTTTATTTTCCGGCTTGGTATTCTGCGCAGACTGCGGAAGTAAACTTCACTTTGCTACCTGCAAGAGTTTTAACGGCTCACAAGACCATTACCGCTGTGCAAAGTACAAGAGCAATACGGGCAGTTGTACGGCGCACTTCATCAGAGAAGAAACGCTAAAGGCAATCGTTCGGCAGAGGATATTTGACGTGACTGCACTATTCTATGAGGACGTGACCGCCTTTATGGAACTGATACGGAAACAGCGGTTTGATGAAGCGGAAGAGGACATGAAGCGTAGACGACGTGAGGTCGGACAGGCAAAGAAGCGAATTGCGGAACTTTACCGTATTTTCAAGCGGATTTATGAGGACGATATAAACGGCACTATCAGCCATTACAGATTTTTGAAATTATCCGCTGAGTATGAAGTAGAACAGAAAGAACTCTTGGAAAAAGTGCAGACAGGGCAACAGGAAGTCGATACCTACGAACAGAATAAAAGCGACTTTGACAGCTTCGCCGCCATTATCCGCAAATATGTGGGAATAACCGAATTAACGCCCACTATCGTTAATGAATTTGTGAAGAAAATCGTTGTCCATGCGCCGGAGAAGATAGACGGCAAGCGTTTTCAGAAAGTAGATATTGTCTTTAACTTTGTGGGAGAAATCCATTTGCCGACTGACCCGCAGACGGAGCAGAAAGAAGCAGATAAACAGGAAAAGACGGCATAGCCCTTGAACGGGGCTATACCGCCTAATCGGAAGATAATACTTCATTGTGACCGAAAACCTTATACTTTCCCGGCTATGAAAAATATATTCAATTATATCTTTTACGCTTGTAAATTAAAACTCCTAATGTACTTATAAGGCCGATTACTGCGGCTCCTGCGGTATATACAGTCATGTTGTCGCCGCTTTGGGACGGGTTATCCAGAGGAGATTCAACCAGCCTCGAGGACGAGTAGAAATTACCAGATGGAGTTTTTGAGCATATACTTATATAATATACGCTTGCTTCGGCGGGTACTGTAACCTCCACTTTTCCATCGCTATATGTTCCTTGAACGGACAGCCATTTTTGCTCTATTTCATTTTTATCGTTATAGCTTAGCGGTTCGGTTGCGTAATACAGCGTGACGTCTATATCTGTTGCGTCTTTGGGCGCGTCCAGAGCCAGTTTAAGCTGTCGTCCCATGCCGGCCGTTGGCTGTTCAGTAAAATACGCCAGAGGCTCTCCGTCCTTTACGATGCTGTCGGCGAAACGGTAAATTTCTGCTGGGGTCCAGCCCTCTATATGTCCGTGCAGCAGACCGTGCTTTATGCATATCTGAGCGTTTTCCAAATTATCAAAGCTGCGGCTGCTGGTATTTACGCTCGCCGAAAAATCGCTGTCGCTGTTAAGTATGAGAACGGGCATTTTAACATTGTCAAAGCGCACAGAACCTTCCCATAGCTTATAAGTGGCTTCATCATAGCGTTCGCTTCTGTCCGACAGCGATTCGTGCATGTAACCGAACAGGTAAACAGGCACGGCAAAGGCAAACCGGGCGTCATAGCCTATGAGATTAGCTACAACTGAACCTCCTGCTGAAATTCCGGTAACGCCTATTTTATCCTTATCAATAAGAGGGTCGGCGCGCAGAATATTATTTGCCAGAATACTTTTGGCTACTGCGTGATAAAGCCATTGACGTTCAAGAGGCAGATTGCCCGTGCCGTAGCCTTCGGTAGCGCCGCCCTGGGCGTCCTGCGTCCAGCCGCCCTTGCCATCGGGCATAAGAGCTCCATGCTGGATGGCTATAGCGGCGTATCCGCGGTCATTCCAGATTTTTATCCATTCGGCAAAGGGATATCCACCCGAGCCGTGCAGCAGCAGCACGGCAGGTACGGGGTTTTCGGCGCTGGCCCCTTCGGGATATCCTATGTATCCGAAAGCGCGGGTGGGCTGGCCGCGATAGTCGTCTACGCTGTCATAATAGAAGCATTTTATTCCATTATAGCCTGCCGGGTCATATTCTGGAGTATATGTTATTTGAGGCGTATAGTTCAGCAGTTCGCCGTATCTCTCCTTAGCCTGCTCTACTGCCTCGTCTATACTGGACGGAGTCTCAGGCAGATTGCCTTCCTCGCCCGTTATGCCGCCCTCGTTAGGCTGATTTATAATAAGCTGCGGGTCGTTGGTAAGATAGAAGGAATCAAAGCGATAGGAATCCCCGGCAAATGCGCCTGTGCAGCGCATATCCAAGCCTATGGTGGTTACATCAAAATCCACCTTGGACATATCCAGCTTAAATACAACATAGCCTTTAAAGCTGGCTGGCACAGCGAATGAAGAATTGGCTACGCCCGAGCTGGATTTATCTCCTCCTACCACCTTTAGGCTTTCTCCCTCGAGAGTATAAAGGGATACGGTATCGGCTGTGAGGTAGATGCGGGAGGAGGCGCCTCGAAGAGTAACGGTTAGATTGGTTTCAATTCCGGGTATTCCGTAATAATAAAACATAAAATACTGATAGTCTGCGGCATTAGAGTTAAACCGGCTTGTTAGAGCAGTATTTTGGCCGCAGAGCAGAACCTCGCACCATTGGCCGTTGACGGGCATTACCGAAGCGATGCCGTTGCCGGAGTGGCCGCTCTTTTTAATAAAGTATTCTGCTACGGCTGGTACGCCGAATTGAGTCAGGTCAGATGAAGAATAGCCTTCTGGCATTGTGCTGTCTGTTTCAAAACTGTCAAAGCCCTCTAAAAGCATATAATCATCGTTGTCCATATCGGGACTGCCGGGATTAAACATATCTATTACTTCCTTTGGCGAATTAGTTAAATAGAATGAATCGAAACCGTAGGAATCATCCTTGAGCGCGCCGTTTGTTCTCACATCCAATACAATGTTTGAGACGTCGAATTTTACTGACGACATATTCAGGCTGTAGACCACATAGCCATTAAAGCTTGCCGGTATAGTGATGGAAGAATTTTCTGCCGCGCCTGAGGCGTTGCCTCCCTTGACGGTCTGGCTCTCTCCATTCAAATTGTAAAGGGAGGCCTGACCGGCGGAAAAATAATATCTTTCCGAGGAGTCTCTTAGGGAAACGGTTAATTCAAGAGGTATGTTTTCTATGCCTTTTATATAAAACATAAAATATTTGTAGCCGTCTGCATTTGCCGCGAAATTACTGGCCAGGGCGGTGCCGGCGCTATGCAGAACCTCACACCATTGACCGTTCTTGGGCATTATCGAGGCAATTCCCTTGCCCGAATGATAGACTGACTGGGAAACAAAATTGGGCAGAGCTATTCCGTAACTGGTTAAATCTCCGCCGTAGTAACCGTTTATGCCCTTTTCAAAATCTTCGAGCAGACAATAATTTGTCCCTTGCTGCGGAGCCGACTGGGAAATGGGCAGGATACCCAGAACTAGAATAACGGCAAGCAGCAATGTTACCGCGCGTTTCATTTTATCATTACCTCCTTAAAATGTATATTGAAATTTGCTATTAAATATTGTATATTATTATAAGAATGGTCTCCCATCAAAAAAATGAATGGCGCGATTTATTTCATAGATAAGTGAAGTGAAGAAATGAATACCGCATATTTGGAAAATTTCATTGCGATAGCAGAGGAGAAAAATATATCCGCCGCGGCTCGCCGTATGCATATTGCTCAGAGCGCTCTGAGTACGCAGCTTAAAAGCCTGGAGGAGGAAACAGGCTGCGTGCTTCTAAGGCGCAGTCCCCACGGCGTGAGTTTGTCGTTTGAAGGAGAGCTTTTTTATAGATACGCCCGCCGTATGCTGGCTTTGGAGCGTGAATTGAAGGATAGACTGGGGGATTGCGCGGAGGGAGAGACAGGAGTTTTGAAGCTGGGGATAAGCTCGGCATGTCTGGCTTGGGTGCTGGACGGTCCGCTGCATCGCTTCGGCCGCAGATTTCCCAAGGTAAAATATGAAATATATGAAAAATCAGGCACAGAGGTGCTTACCGCGCTGAGGGATAGGATGGTGGACGTGGGAGTTATAAAAGCGCTGGCCGTTCCTATGGAGGATATGCGGGTGCATTATAAAAATTCCGAGCCCATGGGCGTGCTGTATGAGAGCAGGGCAAATTATTTTTCAGGGGGAGATATTTCCTTTGCCCAGCTTAACGGCGTTCCCTTGTGTCTTACGCGCAGAACTCTTGCGGCTATTACTCATGCCTGCGCGGCTAACGGCTTTGAGCCGTCCATCAGCGTGCTTTGCGAGCAGTTTGAAACTGCGGCCAATATGGCGCTGAGGGGCAGAGGAGCGGCGATTGTGCCCCTTGCTATGGCCGAGAGGTATGCGCGGGGCACTTATTATGAGGATAAACGCTCCTATTTTCATGCGGCTAAGGTCAGGGTATATAAGCTTAACGGGGAAAGAATATACCCTGATATATGCGACGCTACCAGCAATGCGGACGAATGCTCGGTAGTGCTGCCTAAAGGCTTCGATGGATATTTATTATATCCTCTTGACGTACAGGCAACTGTTCCTCTGCGCAACAGGATGGATACGCGGGCCAGCATACAGAATATGGAGAGCGTAAATCGTATTGTGTTTGATTTCAGATTCAATGATGTTGAAAAGGGACAGCAATATGCTATAGGAGGGATATATATGGCTAACGATATATCCGAGCTGCCCGAGAGCTGCTGCGTGCTGGACGATTTCAGCGACGTATACCGTCTGGCCGACGAATATCGCGTAGCCGACCTTTCCAGTTACAGACAGAGTATTTCCATGATATCCTCCGGAGCGGTTAACGAATTGAAAAACGCCCTTATATTAACTGTGCCTAACAGCGAACAGTATGTGGATGCGGTGCATTGCTGCACCGATTGGATGCACTCGCGTTTTTTGCCTAATGTGCATAATTACAGGTATTTTGCTGTGCGTATAATTAATATGGATATAAAGGAATTGTGCGTTTCTGTTATGCTGCTTGAGCTTCCGCGCTTGAATATTGCAAGGCTGGAAGAAAAAGTGCTTGATACCGCTGTAACTGTAGTTTCATATTCAGATTGCCCTCTTTCAGCCCCAGCAGCCGAATTTGTTAAGGAATTTGAAAGGTAATGAGTAAGCAGGCGTACATAGGCTCAAGGCAGAATACTCCTTTTTTCAGAGGCTTATGAATAAGATTATGATTAGCGGCGCAAAAAAATCCCGCGGCGTTTGCGGCCCTATAGGGCCGCTGGGCCGGGCGCAGCCCGGCCGGTCAGGCTCCCGGCAGGGAGCCTGACAAACGCCGCGGGATTTTTTTGCGCCGCGCAGATATACGCGGGTATTAAATTTGTTATTTAACAAGAGTCTTGAAGCGCTTATACGCTTCGTCCCATTTTTCTGGATTTTCCGGCTTGTAGGTCACGCTGGGGAAGGATTCGGATATTATTCTGCGCGCAGTCTTAATATCAGGAACGGCTTTAAGCGCTATAAGCTGGCACATTATATTGCCTATAGCCGTAGCTTCTACAGGACCGGCTACTACCGGCCGGTCTATAGCGCTGGCGGTATATCTGTTGAGCGCGGCGTTCTGGCAGCCTCCGCCTACGACATGCAATACAGGCAGCGAATAATCCAGAATCTTTTCCAGTCCTTCAAGAGACATACGGTATTTAAGCGCCAGACTTTCCAGTACGCAGCGTATAATTTCCTCGGGCTTTTCAGGCACATACTGATTCGTGCGTCTGCAATACTCCTTGATACGGCCGCTCATATTGTTCTGCGGCATAAATAGATTGTCGTCCGGGTCTATAAAGCATTTAAAGCCCTCGGCCGTTTCTGCCATTTCAGCCATTTGGCCGAAGGAATAGTCAAGCCCCTGCTTCAGCCATTCGCGGCGCAGCTCTTGAATAATCCAAAGTCCCATAATATTTTTTAGGAGACGGGTGGTGCCGTTGTAGCCGCCTTCGTTTGTAAAATTTAATTCTGCCGCTGCGGCGTCCATGTATGGCGAGGGCGTTTCGCTGCCCAAAAGAGACCAGGTGCCGCTCGAAATATAGGCAAAATGCTCTTCGCTTGCCGGAACGGCCATTACCGCGCTGGCGGTATCGTGCTGCGAGACCGAAATAACCGTAGGGTTGCTTTTCAGCCCCAGCTCGGCAATTATTTTTTCAGACAGCGGTCCGGCGGGCGTGCCGGCGGGGGTTAGGGGAAGCAGTAAGCCGCTGCTTATATTCAGCGCCTTGAGCACTTCTTTGTTCCAATCTCTTGTTTTAGGATTTATCATTTGAGAAGTGCTGGCAATGGTATATTCGCAGATTTTTTTGCCCGTCAGGAAATATGTAAATAAATCGGGGGTAAATAGCAGAGTGTCCGCCTGACTGAGCAGTTCAGGCTGCTGCTCTTTTAAGGCCAGGAGCTGAAAAAGAGTATTAAACTGCATAAACTGCAGTCCGGTTTGAGCGTACAGCTCCTTCTTGGGCATAAGCCTGAAGGCTTTTTCCATCATGCCGTCCGTGCGGCCGTCCCGATAATGCACAGGGTTGCCGAGCAGGCGGCCCTGCTTATCCAGCAGGCCGAAATCCACCCCCCAGGTATCTATGCCTATGCTAGCAATATCGTCCTGCCCCTGCTTCTTGCTTTCAAGCAAACCCTGCTTAAGCTCGAAGAACAGCCTTAATATATCCCAGTATAGAGTCCCGTTTATTTCAACCGGGTCGTTGGAAAATCTGTGAAGCTCGCTGAGGGTCAGCCTGGAGCCGTCAAATTCTCCCAGTATGGCGCGCCCGCTGGACGCTCCAAAATCAAAGGCCAATACTTTCATTATATCACTCCAAATATTTTTTAGAACGCGCCCGTCTAAAAAGGGTATTTTGTCATGCGGCATAAATGAAACCCTTAAACAAAGCGCGCTGTTTTATAAATTTTGCGGCATAAGGGCATAAATTAGAATAACCAGCCCGGCCAATTAATGTATGTGCTAATGAACATATATGCAGAACATAAGCTGTTCAGGGATTTAATAAGCCGTCAAGCCATATACCGCCCTTGCTGATAAGGACTGCGCGCAAAAATGCTTTCTGCCGGTACGACGGTATACAGGCCGTTAAAAAATCCCTGATTTACTCTTCAGACGTATCTCTGGCCAGCACATCGTATACGGCCTTGCTGATGAGGCCCGCCTTATTCTTCATATTTTCTTCCAGGCTGCGCGCTTCATCTGGACCGTTAGCGGGCAGCGCCAGCTCCAAAACGCATTTGTCATCGTCAAACGCGCGCATAAATACTATATAGCTGCCGTCCGAAATACATGAGCGGTATGTTGTAATTTCATTCTCCTGTCTGAATGCAGCGCGGTTGTTTTGGACGTAGGCGTCTATGCGGTCCCGCACCGAGCCTTTTATCATGGGCACAAAATGGGCCAGCGACTGTCTTCCGCTTATGGAGAGAATATATCGTTCGCCCGTTTGGGAAGGATATGAAAAAATAAGTTTGCGCTCAAGCAGATGCTCAAGCGCGTTGCGGTAATCAAAATAATTTATTTCGGTGGTCTCGTCCATAATTTCTATAAGCTGATTCAGAGTAGTCCCCTGGGCCATACGCTCCAAAACGTAAAGCACGGTCAGCAGCTCTTCGGTAAAATTATGCCGTTGCGGTCCCCATTCATTTTTGTTTGCCATTTTGCGTGCCAGCTCCCGTTTGCCCTTCCAAGCCCTGCTTATTTAGCGATAAAATCCTTAATATCGTTTAAAAGCGCGTCGCAGTCGTCGCTGTATATTTCCATAGTAACCGGCTTGGAAAGGTCCAGGCTGAATATGCCCAGTATGCTCTTTGCGTCTACTACATAGCGGCCCGAACGCAGGTCAATATCGTAAGGATATTTATTAATAATGGATACGAGCGATTTGATGTTTTGAGCTTCCTTCAAAAGTATGTTTACTGATTTCATAATAATCTCCCTTTCTCCGCCCCTTAACGGTTAAAATAAACGGCTGTCCCGTTTGTTTTGAGCAGGATGTTTCCTTTCATATTATTATATATTATTTTTTCGTATTATTCAAGTAAAAGTATGCGCAAAAGTTATTTTTATGCGCTTTGCGGGAGAAAAGACCATGTTGAAGCCTTTTGCAGGCGCCGCGCGCAGTAGGAGAAAGGGCGGGCTTCGCGCGCGTGGCATTGAAATATTGTTAAAATAGTGCTAGCGCTTGTTATTATAGTGTATTGTTTTGAGAACGGCCGCGCCTTATAATCATATATAAACATTTGCGTTTGTTTTTTTCAGATTCTAATTAACTAACAAACGCTTTGCGGAATACATGTCAAAATCATGCGCGGCTTTTCAGTTGGAAATTTTACCTACAAAAATAAAGCTAAAGCGGAAAGGAATAATTAAATTATGAAACGATTTATAGTCAGTATGCTTGCGGCAGGTATGCTTCTTTGCTCTTGTTCTCCGCAGCAGACCGAGCCTTCGGGTACAAACGCGAATACGGCGGGGGCTTCGCTCAGCCCCGGAGCGGAGAATGGAACGGAGAACGGTTCGGTGGACCCGTATGATAATCCGGCCGGAATAAATCTTCTGGTGGCCGTGGATGAATTTGGCCGCACGGTGCCTGTATCCGGAGCAAATAAGAAAGACAGGGCGGTAGGAATTATGTATTGGCTCTGGCACGGCTCTTATGCCAACAGAGCCGTAGATACGACTAAAATAATAGAGGAGAAGGGCCTGGATTACGCTTTATATAATTTAAAGGATTACAATCCCACAGGAATTCCGCAGTATTGGGGCGAGCCGCTATACGGCTATTACCGCTCGGACGACGAGTATATAATAAGAAAGCATATGATACTGCTTATGTATGCCGGCGTGGATTTTATTGCTTTTGACGCCTCCAATACCATAACTTATCCGAACGAGGTGAGGAAAATCTGCGAGGTGATATGCGAGCTGCGCGGCGAGGGCTTTAATGTGCCCCAGATTACATATTATACTCATACCGCTTCTATTCAGACTGTTTTGCAGGCATACGACGAAATATACTCTCATGAGGAATACCGCGAGGCGTGGTATTTAATAGATGGAAAGCCGCTTATGATAGCCCAGACCGACCCTGAAAAGGATAAGGAGCGCACTACCAGCCAGCACGCGCATCTGAGCGCATATGACCCGGAGCCCTTGCCCGAGGAAATAATGAATTTCTTTTATTTCCGCACTCCGGCCTGGTGCGGGGTGGACCCTGTTACTGAAGACGGATGGCCGTGGGTGGATTGGAGCTTTCCCAACGCTCTTTACGGTAATCTGATGACGCTGTCTCCGGCTTCCCATAATTATTCCATGATGTCGTGGGCGGCCATGCAATATGATTATCCTGAGGAAAAGATACCAAAGGCCGCGTGGTCGGGCAATAAGGTTTCCTGGGGGCGCGGCTATTCTGTAAATGATATGCGCAACAATACTTCAAGAGCTGCCAAGGGGACGTTTTTTCAGGCTCAGTGGGATATAGCTAAGGAAAACGAGCCCGAAATAGTATATTTGGACGGCTGGAACGAATGGTGCTGCGGATACGCCCAGAATGCGGAATATGGCAATGTGGCCGAAGCGTACGACAGCTTTAATATGGAATTTTCGCGCGATATAGAATTGATGAAGGGGGGGTATAACGATGCGTTTCTTATTCAGACCGCTATGAATGCAAAAGAATATAAGTGTGAATTGCCCAAGACCTTTATCAAGGATGCGCATAAGACCATTGATATAAACGCCGGTATCGGACAATGGGAGGAGATAAGGGCGCTTTACCGATGCACGGGAAGCGCAAATTTTGGACGCGATTCCAAAGGCATAGAACGGAAGCTGCAATATACCGTTCCCGCCGCCGTGAACAGCATACAGGACGTCAAGGTTGCATGTGATGAAACAAATATTTATTTCATGATTCGCTCTGACGGGGATATTAAAATAGAATCGGCCAACAGCATGAATCTTTTCATAGGCACCGGCACGCCCGAAAAGAAAGGGTGGGAGGGATATGAATATGTGCTCAATCGTGAAATAAACGGCGGCAAGACGGCAATAGGACGCCTGCATGAGGATTTCTCGACGGATAACGCGGGCAGCGCCGACATTTCTATTAACGGCGAAATAATGCAGATTTGCATACCCCGCGCGCTTATAGGCATGGATAAGGGAAGCGACAATTTGTATTTTAAGGTTGCGGACAGCGTGGAGCACCCCGAAGACATAATGGATTATTATGTGACCGGGCGGTGCATGCCCATGGGCCGTTTCAGCTATCAGTATCTGGGATAAATTAAATAATTGAACAGACATTATACAATCAGAGTGCAATTTGTTCCGCGCAGGACGTTTTTAAGCGGCGCGGCGGCATTCTGATTGTTTTTTTGTATATTAAATAATATGCGCGCCTTCAGTTTAAAGCTGGGCTTGTGACGGGGAAAATGAAATATTTTGAAATAACTCTTGCAATTTTTCTCTCCTGCCGTTATTATATTAGTGAATTTGGAGGGACGGCTAATGGCTGATACAACTGATTTAGCTCACCGGCTGGAAAGCAGATATCCCCGGATGAGCAAGGGACATAAGCGCATATGCGAATATATAACCCAGAATTTTGACAAGGCGGCCTTTATGACCGCGCATAAATTGGGCGAACGCACTCAGGTGAGCGAATCCACAGTAGTGCGCTTTGCCGACAGCCTCGGCTATGACGGTTATCCGCAGCTTCAGAAGGCGATGCAGGAGGTAATACGCAATAAGCTTACCACCGTGCAGCTTATAGAAATGTCGGGGGATATAGATAAAAGCGAAGTGCTGGCTAAGGTTATGAAGGAGGATATGGATAATATCCGAGCCACCCTTAACGAGACGGCTTTGGATAAATTTGATTCGGTAGTGGAAAGCCTGCTGGAGGCGCGCCGCGTTTACGTTATGGGCATGCGTTCCTCCGCGCCTCTTTCGCAGTTTCTGGGCTATTACCTGGATTTCATGCTGACCAGCGTGCGCACGGTCAGCGCGGGTATCAGCGATATATTCGAGCAGCTTATGCATATAGGGGAGGGGGACGTTTTTATAGGAATCAGCTTTCCCCGGTATTCCAACCGCACTATAGAGGGAATGGCTTTCGCCCGGTCCAGAGGCGCTAAATGCATAGCCATTACCGACGGCGCGGCTTCGCCCCTTTCCAATGAAGCGGATATAATTCTGACGGCCAAGAGCGCCATGACCTCCTTTGTGGATTCCCTGGTGGCGCCGTTTAGCTTGGTAAACGCGCTTATAGTAGCTATAGGAATAAAGAAAAAGGACGAGATTTCCGGAAGCTTCAGGGAGCTGGAGGCAATCTGGGACGCGCATAACGTTTATGCGGGCGGCAAATGATGTACGACGTTATAGTTATAGGAGGCGGGCCGGCCGGCATGCTGGCCGCCGGCACGGCGGCAGGCAGGGGCAAAAGCACTCTGCTGCTTGAGAAAAATGAAAAGCTGGGCAAAAAGCTTTATATAACGGGCAAAGGGCGCTGCAATCTTACTAATGCTTGCGACTGCGAGGAATTTTTAACGCATGTGCCCCGTAATCCGCGGTTTTTATACAGCGCGCTTTATGCGTTTCCGCCTGAGGCGCTCTGCGAAATGATAGAAGCGCTGGGCGTGCCCCTTAAGGTGGAGAGAGGCAGGCGCGTATTTCCAGTCAGCGATAAGGCCAGCGATATTATCAGGGCGTTGACGCAGTATTTAAGCAAAGAGGGCGCTCAGGTGAGGCTTAACGCGCCCATTGCCAAAATAGAACGGGTAAATCAGGGCTTTTTGGTATGCGCGGGGGAGGAGCAATATAACGCGGGCTCTGTTATATTGGCCACGGGCGGCTTGAGCTATCCGGCGACGGGCAGTACCGGGGAGGGCATGCGCTTTGCCGTAAACCTCGGGCATACGCTTGTTCCGTGCCGTCCGGCGCTTACTTCCCTTCGCCTTGAGGAAAATAAGCTTTCGGCTCCGGCGGGGGTTTCGTTAAAAAATGTGGAGCTTTGCGCGCGCGTTAAGGGCAGGGAGCTTTTCAGGGAGCGCGGAGAAATGCTTTTTACCCATACCGGCATATCCGGTCCCCTGGTTCTGACTCTCAGCAGTATTTTGGAAAAGCCTGCGCAAAGCGAGGTTTATATAGATTTGAAGCCGGCGCTGAGTATGGAGGAGCTGGACGAGCGTATAATAGAAGAATTGAAGGGGGCTTCGGGCAGGCTGCTGCGCAATTCGCTTTCAGGATTGCTTATAAGCGCGCTTAGGGAGCCTGTTTTAGCGCGGGCGGGAATAAGCGGGGATATTTTGGCAAACCAGCTTAATAAGGAAAAGCGCCGCGCGCTGGCCGGAGCGTTAAAGCGCTTTGAGCTTAAATGCAGCGGCTGGGGAGGCTTTGACGAAGCTGTAATAACAAGAGGCGGAATAAATATAAAGGAAGTAAACCCGCAGAGCATGCAGTCCAGGTTAGTTCCCGGCCTTTATTTTGCGGGCGAAATTTTAGATGTGGACGCTTTTACGGGCGGCTATAATTTGCAGATTGCTTTCAGTACCGGCCGTTTGGCTGGTCAAAGCGTCTGAGGAGGCGGAATATGCTGATATCAAGCAAGGAAATAGCGAGAGCGGCTATAATAATGAGCATGACGCAGTCCAGGGAGGAGGAGCGCCTTTACCGGGAAGAGCTTTTAAAGGCGGATATACTTTCAGCAGCTGTGGACTGCGGCGGGGATTATATAAGCTCGGTGAATAAATTCGTCGAGCGGGCCATAGTAGCGGCTAAGCGCGAGGGAGTTATAAAAGAAGGGCATATAGAGGAGGGAGGCGTCGCGGGCGCGGCGCACGAGGCGCTTTCTCAGATTATGAATAAGGCCCTGGGCCTGAGCGTAGGGGGTAAGATTGGCATAGCGCGCAAGGGAGACCATATATGCGTGGCTGCGTATTTTGCCATCGGCCTGCTGCATCTTAACGATATAGCCGTGGGGCTGGGGCATAGGGCAATTTAAGCTTTGGGCGTTTCATAAGCTGCGCGGGACTGTTTTTATGTCCAAGGGCGTTTTAAGCTAAGAGACGCGCATATAAAATCAATAAGGGATATTTTGTGGCCGCGCGGCGCGTCGCTTTGCCGGCGGGATAAAAACGGAGAGAAAATAATGGGAATATATCAGATAGCCATAGACGGCCCCTCGGGCGCGGGAAAGAGCACGGTTGCAAGAATGCTGGCTAAAAGGCTGAAAATAGCTTATTTGGATACGGGCGCCATGTATAGGGCGTGCGCAGTACATATGCTGGAGAAAAATATAAGCCTTGCGGACGCTCAGCGCGTTTCGGAGGAGCTGCCTAATATAGATATGGGCATTGCTTTTGAAAACGGGGAGCAGAAAATGCTGCTTTCGGGCAGAGACGTCAGCGGCCTTATACGCGAGCATCATATATCCAAGGCAGCCTCGGATATTTCCAAGCTTGTCTGTGTAAGGGAAAAAATGGTTTCTCTGCAGAGAAAGCTGGCTTTAGAGCAAAGCTGCGTGCTGGACGGCAGGGATATCTGCCTGCATGTGCTGCCTGGGGCGCGCTATAAATTCTTTTTGACTGCCTCGGCTCAGGAGAGGGCAAGGCGAAGATGCGCTGAATTGGAGCAGAGGGGAGAAAAGGTAAATTTTGAAACAGTACTTGCCGATATTAACGATAGGGATTATAATGATACGCATAGAGCGGCTTCCCCGCTGGTTCAGGCGCCCGACGCGGTTTTAGTGGATTCAACAGGCATGACCCTGGAGCAGGTGCTGGAATATATCTTAAGCTTTATAGAGGAATAGGCGATGTTTTATAAGATTATTAGAGGAATTTTCCGCTTCCTGATTTTTTTTCTGATGCCTACTAAGGTTGTGGGCGGGGAAAAATTGGATAGAGAGGGAAGATATATATTAGCCTGCAATCATCAGACGGCTATGGATATTCCGCTGCTTATAGCTAAATGTCCGCGGGTGATAAATTTTATGGCTAAAGCGCTTTTTTTTGAGGGACGGCCTGTAATAGGCTATTTATTCCGCAAAATGCACGCTTTTCCCGTGCATCCGGCCAGCAGCGATTTAAAATCTCTTAAGCATGCTGTAGAGGTGCTGAACAGGGACGAGGTTTTAGGCATATTTCCGCAGGGACGGCGGGTTAAGCAAAGCCCTGTGATAGACCGCGGGGAAATGTTTTCAGGCATGGCCTTTATAGCGCTTAAGGCCAAGTCGGATATTATACCGGTAATGTTTACGCGGCCCCCCCTGGTATTCAGGCGCAATATTCTTAAGGTAGGCGAGCCTATAAAATATGAGGATTATAAGGAGCGCCGGCTTAAGCAGGACGTGCTGGAGGAGATTACAGACGAGCTTTGCGCGCGCATGAACGGCCTGCTGGAGGAGGATAAGGCGCAATGAGCGTAATACTGGCTGAAAGCGCCGGCTTTTGCTTTGGAGTGCGCCGGGCCGTGCAGGAGGCGGAGAAGTGCGCGCAGGAGGGTCTTTCGGTATGCACTCTCGGCCCTATAATACATAATAAATTCGTTACTCAGCGCCTGGAGGGCATGGGGGTAAGGCAGGCGCAAACGCTCATGGACGCCCGCGCCCATACGGTTATAATACGCTCCCACGGCGTTCCGCCTGAAATAGAGGCCGCGTTAAAAAAGCAGTGCGTTAAGCTGGCGGACGTTACCTGCCCGTTTGTAAAAAAAATTCAAAATATAGCCGCGCGCGCTTATGAAGAGGGAAAGCAGGTAGTAATAATAGGGGAAAAGGAGCATCCGGAGGTAATTGGCATAAACGGCTACTGCCATAATTCGGCGGTGGTTATAAACAGCTCTGAAGAGGCTGCGGAGACGGATTTTTCAGGGCGAGAGCTGTGTCTGGTGGCGCAAACTACGGCAAATAAGAAAAAGTGGCAGGAAATTGTTGAGTTTTTGCGCAAAAGCGGTTATAATATGCAGGTGCACAACACTATATGCAGCGCAACCGGGCAAAGGCAGGCCGAAGCGGCCGAGCTGGCGGCGCGGTGCGACGTCATGATAGTGGTAGGCTGCCGCGAAAGCTCCAATACCCGTAAGCTTTATGAAATATGCAGGCAGCTTTGCAAAAGAACCTATGCGGTGGAAAGCGCTCAGGAGCTTTCCGCGCTGGAAATAGATAGCCCTTTGAGCATAGGGATAACGGCGGGCGCTTCTACGCCCGACTGGGTAATTAAGGAGGTTGTAAACAAGATGAGCGAGCGAGAGGACATGCTCAAGACGCAGGATTCTGATTTTCTGGAGGAGATGGATAAGACGCTGGTTAAAATACGCCCCGGCCAGGTAGTTAAAGGCTATGTGGTGTATGTAAACGATAATGAAGCGGGCGTCAACGTCGGCTATAAGATGGACGGCTTTATCTCCAGGGAGGAATTGACCGCAGACGGCAATATCAGTCCCAGAGATATTTTAAAGGAAGGAGACGAAATCGAGGTTGAGGTGCTTAAGGTGAACGACGGCAACGGCAACGTCATATTGTCCAAGAAGGCCGTGGACGAGCGCCTGGCCAAGGATAAAAAGCTGGCCGAGATAAATCAGGGCGAGCCCTTTGAGGTAACCGTCAAGGAGGCGGTTAAGGGAGGAGTTTTAGCCAATGTGGACGGCATAACGGTGTTCATTCCCGGCTCCCAGCTTCGTGAAAGAGGCTATGTAAGAGACCTTTCTCAATATGTGGGAAAGACCTTTAAGGTTAAGGCCCTTGAGGTGGACGTTAAAAAGCGCAGGGTAGTCGCCAGCCGCGCTCAGGTGCTTAAGCAGGAGCGGGAGGAAAAGGAAGAAAAATTCTGGAGCAATATCCACGAGGGAGATATCGTAAAGGGCATTGTACGCCGTATTACCGATTTCGGCGCGTTTGTGGATGTAGGAGGCGTTGACGGCCTGCTGCATATAAGCGATATAGCCTGGTACCGTTTGGATAAGGTGACAGACGTGCTTAAGGCGGGGGATGAAATTGAGGTTGTTGTTTTAGCCGCCGACCGTGAAAAGGGCACTATCTCCCTTGGCTATAAGCAGCTGCATGCCAAGCCCTGGGAATTTGCCTTTGAAAAATATCCCGTTGGCTCTGTTGTTAAGGGTAAGGTTGTGCGCCTGGCTGCCTTTGGCGCTTTTGTCAACCTGGAGCCTGGCATAGACGGCTTAGTACATATTTCCGAAATTACCGACCATTATATAAAGAAGGTAGAGGAGGCGCTTTCTGTCGGACAGGAAGTGGACGTTATGGTTTTGGACGTCAATCCTGAAGCCAAAAAAATCAGTCTCAGCATTAAGGCGCTGGGCGGCCAGAATGGGGCCGGGGAAGCCGACGGGGGCCAGGAAGAGCCTGCCGAGGCGGGCCAGGAGGCGGCTGAGGCTGAGAGCGAGAATGCTTTTGGGGCTGACGCTGAATAAGTTTATTTTACCGTTGCGAAAGGCGGGTACGGGCGTATGCGCAGGCCAAGCGTATTTTTAGCGCCGCCCGGAACGGGCGGAAAGCGCAGAGCAGATTACTTTATTTTGACGCGGCTTATTTCTTTGCGCGCCCCCGGAAAATTGAGCTTAATGCGGGCCGCGGAGGGCAAGCTTAAAGGTCTGTCCGGCTCAAGCCGCCAATTAAATATGCTGAATTTTGATATTTTATTTTTAAAAGAGCGGAATTATATTTCCGCTCTTTTTATAATTTTACTTCTTATACTCTCAGTTTACAAGGAACTACACGCCTTAAAACGGGATAATTTCTTCATTTTCTGCGTTATCCTCAATCAGCGTGCTTCCAGTACGCTTTCTTCGTCTGCCTTGAAAATGAAGAAATTCTTTTTCCTTGAGCTCTCCAGAGTCAGAAGGCATAAAATCTGCGTCATGCAAGACGCTTTGAACGACATGTACCGGGCGTACATGGAATCAAAGCAACGCAGCAGGACGCAGATTTTATGCCTTCTGACCGTCTTCCTTGTAAACTGAGGGTAACGTTAAATCCGCAGGAGCCGGGGGTTATTGCTCGGGCTTTGTGATAATATAAAATAAAACCGTGAAACAAAAATGTGCATAATGCGCGTGCTGTCGATATAATACATTGTAAAAAATTAAAGCTGTTAGAGGAATTTGGGGTAAAAGAATGAATAATAAGTAAAATAGATAAAATTTATTTAATAAAAAATCTTGCAGACAAGTGTGCAATATGCTAGAATATGCCAAGACAAGCGAAAAAAGAAAAGGAGATAAAACTATGGCTGTCAAGTTAGAAAAAATCAGGGTATTTATTGCCGACGACAACGCGGAAACAAGAGAAAGCCTGTCAAACGAATTGGAGACCGAAGCAATTACGGTAGCAGGCACGGCTGCAGACGGAATCAGCGCTTTAAAACAGATTGAATCCCTTAAGCCGGACGTACTGCTTCTGGATATTGTTATGCCGGGGCTGGACGGCTTGGGAGTACTTAAAAAGCTGAGCGAATGGGAAAACCGGCCGGAGGTTATTATGCTGACCGCGCTTACTCAGGAGGAGTTCGTGCGCAGGGCGGTTGAATTGGGAGCTAAATACTATATGGCCAAGCCGTGCGAGCCTGCCGTGGTTAGAGGGAGAATAATGGATATCATCGGGCTGGAGCGCCTTGAACAGAAGGAAATCTCGGGCCTGGATATGCAGATAAGCAAGATATTCATGACCATAGGCATACCCGCTCATATTAAGGGCTATTATTTTCTGCGCGAAGCTATAAAAATGGTAACTGACAAGCCGGATATGATAAACCGCATAACCAAGGAATTGTATCCTACTATAGCTCAGAAATACCGTACCAGCGCCAGCAAGGTAGAGCGGGCTATGCGCCATGCTATTGAGGTAGCCTGGTCGCGCGGAAGACTGGACAATCTGGACGAAATTGTGGGATGCAAGGTATATGACCCGCTTAATAAGCCCACTAACGGAGAGTTTGTAGCGCTTATAGCGGATAAGCTTAAGCTGGAAAAGGATGAAAGGCTTCGCCAGAGGCTTAATCAGGCGGTTTAAAAAAGAACAGTTCCTTTCTGCGGCAACGAGGGCAAGCTTCGCCAGAAGCTCAATCAGGCGGTTTAAAAAGAATATACTGTCAATAAAGGCGCGGTTTTATATCCTGGATATAAGCCGCGCTTTTTATTATGCCGTCATCAGGAGACGTGAAAAGGGCTGTTTTGCCGGGAGAAGCGGCGGAAAGCTTAAGCCGGGCGGCGCGGACGCTACATGCTTTTGTATGTAAGCGGCGTTCGTCGGGAGAGGCCTTAGGCTGAACGGCGCGGTTGGGAACGGGCGTTGTGGCATATTGAAAAACGGGTATTTCCGTATGTAATCAGTTTTGGCAAGCGGCCTGTCAGGCCGGACGGCGCGGGCGAAAATTCATGCCTTTAAAGGGCCGCGCCCCTTTTATTTATTCGGATGATTTAAAAATAGAATTTCCGCTTTATTTTTTCATTTATCTTTGCTATAATAAAAAGGACGTGTGTTATACGCCAAAATACAAGCACGGTAGTATGGTTTGTGCTTCCGGGAAAACGGAGGAAAAAATGAATATTTACAATCCGCAGATTGAATGTATGGACAGAGAGCAGATGCGCGCTCTTCAGCTTGAACGGCTTAAAAAGACCGTTAAGTATACATACGACAACGTGGAGCATTACAAAAAGAAGCTGGACGGCGCGGGAGTTAAGCCGGAGGATATACGCTCATTAGAGGATATACGCTATATTCCCTTTTCAACTAAGGTGGATATGCGGGATAATTATCCTTTCGGCCTGCTTGCGCGGCCTCTTAAGGAAATGGTGCGCGTGCATGCCTCAAGCGGCACAACGGGCAAGCCTACGGTGGTAGCCTATACTAAAAACGATTTGGAAATGTGGGCTGAATGCATTGCCCGTCTGGCCGCCGCCGCGGGCGCTACGGACGAGGACGTGGCTCAGATAACCTTTGGATATACTCTCTTTACCGGCGCCTTCGGCCTGCATTACGGCCTGGAAAAGCTGGGCGCGACGGTTATCCCAATTTCCAGCGGCAATACCGAGCGCCAGATTATGATAATGAAGGATTTCGGCAGCACGCTGCTGGTGGGCACGCCTTCATACGCGCTTTATCTGGCCGAGACTGCTGAAAGACTGGGAGTGGGCAGGGACGAGCTTAAGCTGCGGCTGGGCATGTTCGGCGGAGAGGGCATAACCGAGGCTATGCGCAGCGAGATTGAGAGCCGCCTGGGTATTTCAGCCACTCAGAATTACGGCCTTTCAGAAATTGTAGGGCCGGGCGTTTCTGGCGAATGCGAATGCAAATGCGGCCAGCATATTAATGAAGACTGCTTTTATCCCGAAATAATCAATCCTCAGACGGGCGAGACGCTTCCTATAGGCGAGACGGGCGAATTGGTGCTGACCACCATAAATAAAGAAGGGCTGCCCATGCTGAGATACCGTACTAAGGATATTACATATCTGATAGAAGAAAAATGCGCGTGCGGCCGCACTACTCTGCGCCATGCCAGCATACAGGGCCGCAGCGACGATATGCTTATAATTCGGGGAGTAAACGTATTCCCCTCCCAGATAGAAGAGGTACTGCTCTCGGTTAAGGAGATAGGGCCTCATTATGAAATCATAGTGCGCCGGGACAATTATCTTGACACTATAGAAATCCTTGTGGAGCCGTTGGACGAAACCATGCTGGAATCCTTTTCCCGGCTGGAATCCTTGCAGAACAGCATCCGCGCCAAGCTGCGAGTAATATTGCAGCTGGACGCTAAGGTGCGCCTGGTTGAGCCGCATACCCTCAAGCGCTTTGAGGGCAAGGGCAAGCATGTTACCGATATGCGTAAATAATTATCTTATTCAGGCCGTAGATATTACGGCGGAAAGGCTGTAAATATGAAAAGACTTATGATAGGAAACGAGGCGGTTGCGGCCGGAGCGCTGGACGCGGGCGTAAGGCTGATATCCTCCTATCCCGGTACGCCCAGTACTGAAATAACCGAATTTGCCGCTAAGAGCAGGGAGCTTCATGTTGAATGGGCGCCTAATGAAAAGGTGGCGGCCGAAACTGCCATAGGCGCAGCCATAGGCGGCGCGAGGGCGCTTTGCGCTATGAAGCATGTGGGGCTGAACGTTGCGGCGGACCCCCTTTATACAGCGGCCTATACCGGAGTGCGCGGGGGCATGGTGGCCGTGGTGGCTGACGACCCGGGCATGCACAGCTCGCAGAACGAGCAGGACAGCCGCTGCCATGCCATAGGCGCTCATATTCCCATGCTGGAGCCGGCTGATTCTCAGGAATGCTATGATTATACGCGCCTGGCCTTTGAAATAAGCGAGCGCTTCGACACTCCCGTTATTATCAGGCTGACTACCCGCATTGCGCACAGCCAGAGCCTGGTGGAGACGCGCGGGGCTGAAAAGCCCGAAATAATAAAATATGAAAAGCAGACGGATAAATACGTTATGATGCCCGTGCAGGCCAAAGCGCGGCATATTGCCGTAGAAAAGCGGGATAAGGAGCTGGCGCAGAGCGAAAACCGCTTCAATCTGGACAGACAGGAGCTTTCGGGCAAATTAGGCGTAATTTGCTCGGGCGCGGTTTACGATTATGTTAAGGAAGCGCTGCCTGAGGCCAGCATATTGAAAATAGGCATGGTCAATCCTCTGTGCGATGGGGAGATAAAGGATTTTGCCGGTCGGGTGGAAAGGCTGATAGTCGCCGAGGAGCTTGAGCCGGTTATAGAAAATAAGGTTCGGGCTTTAGGTCTTGAATGTCAGGGCAAGGATATTTTTACTCTTCAGGGAGAGTATTCGGCCAACCTTATCCGGGAACGGGTTTTAGGGCAAAAGCCTGAATTTCAGACGCCCGTTAAGCTGCCCGCGCGGCCCCCGGTGCTATGTCCGGGCTGCCCGCATCGTTCGGTATTTTATGTGCTCAGGCAGATGAAGCTGACGGTCTGCGGAGATATAGGCTGCTATACCCTGGGAGCCAACGCGCCTTTGAGTGCTATAGATACCTGCGTATGCATGGGCGCCTCTATCGGCGTGGCGCATGGCTTTGACCGCTCCGGAGCGGTAGACCCTGCTCGCACGGTAGCGGTTATCGGGGATTCTACCTTTATTCATTCAGGCATTACCGGCCTTATAAACGTTGTATATAATAAAGGCACGTCTACCGTTATAATTCTGGATAATTCAATAACGGGCATGACGGGCCATCAGCAGAATCCCGCCACCGGCAAGGACGTCCGCGGGGATGCGGCGCCCAAATTAGATTTATATAAGCTGTGCGAGGCGGTGGGAGTAGAGGATATTAAGGTTATAGACGCGAGAGATATGAACGCCTTAAAGGAGGGCATTAAGGATTCGTTATCCCGGCGGGAGCCTTCGGTTATAATAGCGCAGTGGCCCTGCGCGCTCCTTTCAAAGGAGAAAAAGCAGCCATATATTGTGAATGAAAAATGCATAGGCTGTAAAAAATGCATGGGCATAGGCTGCCCCGCCGTGCGGTTTAAGGACGGGCACGCGGAAATTGACCGTTCCCTATGCGTGGGCTGCGGGCAGTGCGCGCTGGTTTGCCCTGTTAAGGCTATAGTGCCGGGAGGTAATGAATAATGGATATAGTAATAATTGGCGTAGGCGGCCAGGGCACCCTGCTTGCCAGCCGCGTGCTTGGAGCTATGGCTATTTCGGACGGCTTGGACGTTAAGGTAAGCGAGGTGCACGGTATGTCCCAGCGCGGCGGCAGCGTGGTAACGTACGTACGTTCGGGCAAAAAGGTGGAGTCTCCCATAATTGAATACGGCCAGGCGGATATAGTTCTGGCCTTTGAGCAGCTTGAGGCATATAGGGCGCTGCCTTATCTTAAAAAGGGCGGCCGGGTAATAACCAGTACTCAAACCGTTATGCCCATGCCCGTTATAACGGGAGCGGCGGAGTATCCGGAAAACATTCTGGAGTCGTTTAAGAAAAACGGCACAGCCTTTATTGCTGTAGACGCGCTGGAATTGGCTGAAAAGGCGGGAAGCTCCAAATGCGCCAATACGGTTATGCTGGGCGCGCTTTGCCGCATCCTTAATGAACCTGAAGGCAAAATGCTGGATATAGTCAGCGGGCTGGTGCCTCCTAAAACTGTAGAAATGAATAAATTGTCATTTAAGCTGGGCTATGAGAGGGGAGAGGCTTAAATATGATATGGAATAAGGAAAAAGAATGCATCAATAGGGAAGAGCTGAGCGCGCTGCAAAGCCAAAGGCTTAAGCAGGTGGTGAGCAGGGTTTATAATAACGTGCCTGTTTACCGCGAAAAAATGCAGCAGGCGGGCGTTTCGCCCGAGGATATCAGGTCGGTGGATGATTTAGTCCGCCTTCCCTTTACCAATAAATCGGATATACGGGATAACTATCCATACGGCCTGTTTGCTTCGCCCATGGAGGATATCGCGCGTATACAAGGATCCAGCGGCACGACGGGCAAGCTGACTATAGTAGGCTATACGCGGCATGATTTGGACGTTTGGGCTGAAGTAGCTGCGCGCAGCCTGACCTGTGCGGGAGTAAACAGAAAATCCATAGTTCAGGTTTCCTACGGCTACGGCCTGTTTACGGGCGGGCTGGGCGCTCATGGAGGCGCGGAGCTTATAGGCGCGACGGTTATTCCCATGTCGGCCGGCAACACCGAGCGGCAGGTAACAGTTTTGAGAGATTTAAAGGCTACCGCTTTAGCCTGTACTCCCTCCTATGCCCTGCATATAGCCGATACAATGGATAAAATGGGAGTTAAAAAAGAGGAATTGAGCCTTAAGGCGGGCGTTTTTGGGGCCGAGCCGTGGACTGCGGCCATGCGCGGGGAAATAGAGAACCGCCTGGGCATTACCTGCTATGATATTTACGGCCTGGCCGAGATTATAGGGCCGGGCGTGGCCATTGAATGCGGCGAGCATAACGGCCTGCATATCTTTGAGGACCACTTTATAGCCGAGATAATAGACCCGAAGACTCTTCAACCTGTTCCCGACGGCGAGCCGGGCGAATTGGTGTTCACCACAATCACAAAAGAGGGTATGCCTTTAATTCGCTACCGTACCCGCGATTTGACCCGCATTATTCCCGAGAGCTGCCCCTGCGGACGCACTCACAGGCGCATGGAGAAGATTTTGGGCCGCAGCGACGATATGATAGTTATAAGAGGAGTTAATGTATTCCCTACTCAGATAGAAACCATTCTGATAGAGATGGGGGATTTGGAGCCCCATTACCTGCTGGTTGTGGACAGGGATAATAATATGGACAACCTCGAGGTTTGGGTAGAAATGAGCAGGCATCTCTTCTCGGACGAGGTAAAGGTTATAGAACAGGCTGAGCGCAGGCTTAAGGAGCGCATACACGCTATTCTGGGCATAAGCGCAAGAGTTAAATTAGTCGAACCCGGCACTATTCCCCGGAGCGAGGGCAAAGCAAAAAGGATACAGGATAACCGGAAGAAGTAGAGAATTTTAAAATTAGAGCATATAAATATACAAGGAGGCCGCGGTATGTTTATCAAGCAGATTTCAGTCTTTATGGAGAATAAAAAGGGCAGGCTGGAGAGCCTGACTAAGGCGCTGGCGGGCAATAATATAGATTTAGTGGCGCTTTCCATAGCCGATACGGCCGATTACGGCATCATGCGGGCGATAGTAAATAATACTCAAAAGGCTCTGGAGGTGCTTAAGGAATCGGGCTTTATGGCCAGCGTTACCGAGGTGCTGGCTGTGGAGGTGCCCGACGAGCCGGGCGGGCTGGCCGGAGTGCTGGAGCTTTTTAATAAGGAGGATATTTCAGTAGAGTATCTTTATTCCTTTGTGCGCGTCAAGAGTGAAAAAGCGCTTATTCTCTTCAAGGTAAGCGACAGCTTAAGAGCCATAGAGGTGCTTACTAATGCCGGGGTGGGTCTGCTCACTCAGGAGCAGGTAAATAATCTGTAATGGAGATTTAACGGCGTCAGAGCGGTTCGGGCGGGTGAGTAATCAAGCCGGGCTGCCGGGAAGAAGGATTATATGAGGCCTACAGCGGCTTATGTTGATTTAGATAAGCTTGTACATAACTATAATGAGATAAAGCGCCATGTGGGAGATAAAACCATGATAATGGCCATGGTTAAAGCCGATGCTTATGGGCATGGGCTTTTGCCTGTTTCGCTGACGCTCGCTCAGGCGGGCGCAGATTACCTGGGCGTGGCTATGGTTGAAGAAGGAGCTCGTTTGCGCGAGGCGGGCGTAAGGCTGCCCATACTCTGCGTGGGCGCTTCCTTTAAAAGCAGCCTGGAGCAGGGGATAAAAGAGGATATAATCTTTACGCTGTATGAGGAGAGCCAGCTATATGATATGCAGCTGGCCGCCAAAAGCGTTGGCAAAAAGGCGCGCGTGCATATAAAGCTGGAGACGGGCATGAACAGGCTGGGCGCGCATGCGGACGGAGAACTGCTTGGGCTTGCGCGCGCGTTAAAGAGATGCGATATGATTCAGGCGGAGGGGGTATTTACTCATTTTGCCGCCAGCGACAGCGCAGATAAGACATTTACATATGAACAAGCCAGCATATTCAGCCGCGGACGGGAAATTCTGGCCAATGAGGGCCTGGACGGGCTTATAGCTCACGCCGCGTGCAGCGGAGGGGTCTTAGACTGTCCCGATTTATATTACGATATGGTGCGGCCGGGCATAGCGCTATATGGCTATCATCCCTCGGCCGAGGTTAAGAATAAATTGGCTTTGGAACCTGTAATGCGCCTTGAAAGCCGTTTGAGCCAGGTTAAGGAGATTAAGGCGGGCGAGAGCGTGGGTTATGGACGCGCATTCACAGCGCACAGGGATATGCGCATAGGCGTGGTGCCTATAGGCTATGGGGACGGCTACCGCCGCGCGCTTAGCAATAAGGGCGTCGTTCTTATAAAAGGCTGCCGCGCGGGCATTCTGGGACGGGTATGCATGGACCAGATGATGGTGGACGTAACAGATATTCCTGCCGAATCGGGCGAATTGGTAACTCTTCTTGGGCGGAACGGCGGAGAAAAGTTCGATGCGGAGGATATGGCCGCGCTTTGCGGCACCATAAGCTATGAGATAACCCTGGGCTTTACGGCGCGGGTGCCTAAAATATATTACGGCGGGGCGTATGATAAGCTTGACAAGAGAGGATTATAAAAAAACGCGGGCGGCGCTGCCGTTTAAAAAGCGGGAAGCCTTTTCAAAAATCGTATGTCATGCTATAATAAACAGCAGAGAATATAATGAAGCTGAAAGGGTTATGGCGTATTGGGCCATATCAAGCGAATTGTCCCTGAAGCCTCTTATAGAGCATGCCCTTAAAAGCGGACGGGAATTATATTTGCCCGTATGCGCCTCTGACGGGAGCATGGAGGGCGCGCGCTTTAAGGAGGGGGACGAGCTTTTGGCCGGAGCGTGCCGCGTTCCCGAGCCGGCCGGAGAGTTCATTCCTCCCCAAAGGCTGGAGCTTATAATTGTTCCCATGCTGGCTTTTAACGCCGGCTGCTTCAGAACTGGCTGGGGCAGGGGGTATTATGACCGTTATCTTGTCCGCACGGGCGCTTTTCGTTTGGGCGCGGCTTTTGAATGCCAGTACGACGGACGGATGGAGGTTAAGCCTTCTGACGCGCCCCTGGATAAAATTATAACCGAAACTCATATCTGGACGCCGTGCGCGCATGAAAGGTACTAAAAATGATAAAGGATACTATTAAATTTTCGGTAAAGCTGTTTTTTGTTAATTTAGCCGTTTCGTTTTTGGGCATTATAACTCTTTCTCTGCTGCTTTCGGCGCAGGTGGGCTTTGCAATATGCGCCGTGGCTGGATTTATATTTATTGGCTTTACTTTAGGGGTTGTTTGGGATAATTCTTCGCGCAAGGGCGCGGACGACTGCAAGGCCACGCTTAATTACTTAAAGCGGGGGGACGGCAATGCCCGTCCGTATGATTCCAAACGCTTTTTTACGGGTAAAGGCTTTATTTCGGGATTTTTTGCCATGCTGCCCTATATTGCGGTATGGGTGATTTATATGTGCGGCACCTTTCACGGCTGGGAAAAGGGAGTGCCTCTGGGAATACAGCTTCTATACTCGGTTCTGTATCTTTCGTTTATTCCGTATGCGCCGTTTTTAAGGCTTGCGACGGTAGCCGACCCCATAATATATCCTACCTTCTTTATGCCGCTGGGGGACGGAGCGGCTCAGTATTTTAAGCTTATGACGGCTAACAGCAACGTAATGCCTTATATGTTTATTATCCCCATAGTGCTTTATATTGTTACGGCGGGCATCTGCTATATCCTGGGCAATAAGCAGCAGCAGAAATTGTATCCGGAGCATACTATCAAGAAGTATTTTTCACATTCGGGGCAATTTAAGGACAATTCGGTTCAAGCTGATATTAATGCTGAGGACGCGCCCTGCGGCGGGCAAGCCGGCGCTAATGATGAGAAGGCTTTCTCAAACGGCGTTCATGAAACAAATGGAGAAGAGGCTTCTTTGGACGGCGGGCGCGGACAAGCCGGCGGTATGGAAAGTATGTCCGGCAAAAACGGCGATGCTGAAATTACCCCGGACGGCGGAAAAGCATGAATATTTCAGGAGGACAGTGGCGCTCGCGCAGGCTTATATGCCCAGAGGGCAGGGATATCCGGCCTACGGCTCAAATGGTCAAGGAAGCGGTTTTCAATATGCTGCAGGCGAGGATATATAATTCAAGCGTGCTGGATATTTTTGCAGGTACGGGCCAAATTGGCCTGGAGGCGCTTTCCAGGGGCGCGGCGGAGGCTGTGTTTATCGATAAAAATACCGATGCGCTTTTAAAGAATATTTCCATGTTTAAAATTAGTCCGAGGATTATCAAAGGGGATTTTAAAAGCGCGCTTAGAACCTTGCAGTCGGAAGGGGCGGCCTTTGACATTATTTTTGCCGACCCTCCTTATGAAGGCGGTTATTATAAGGATATAATTGCTCAGGCGGGCCCTTTAATAAAAAAGGGCGGGGTGCTGGTGCTTGAGCATGACAGGCGGGAAGAGCTTCCGCCCTTAGACGGACAAAAAATAATAAAGCAGCGCAATTACGGGCGCCGGGCGGTAACCCTGCTTGCGTTTTTGGAGGATTGAATATGAAGAGACTTGTATATCCAGGCAGCTTTGACCCGGTTACTAACGGGCACTACGACCTCATAGAGCGGGCCAGCCGCATGACTGACGAATTGATAGTGGCTGTCCTGAATAATCATAATAAGCGGCAGTTTTTCAGCGTACAGGAGAGAAAGGATATGCTCCGTCAGGTTACCGCAGGGCTGGATAACGTTATAATAGACAGCTCGGAGGAGCTTTTGGTAGACTATGTGCGTAATGTAAAAGCAGGCTTTATTCTGCGCGGGCTTAGGGCCGTATCTGATTTTGAATATGAATTGCAGTATGCTATGCTAAATCAGCGTCTGGACAAAAATATAGAGGCGGTATATCTTATGACCAGTAGCGACAACAGCTTTTTAAGCTCGTCCATGGTTCGGGAAATAGGCAGCTTGGGCGGGGATATTTCCTCCATGGTGCCTGCCGTTATTCATGATTACGTCAAGCAGAGGCTTTTAAAAAAATAGAGGAGGATTGGACAAATGACGGTAAACGAAATGCTGGATATGCTCTCTGAGGAATTAGAGGGGGCTAAAAAGGGGCTTTTTACATCAAAGCACCTAGTGGACGCCGATAAATGTCTGGACCTTTTAGACGACATTAAGGATACCCTGCCTATTGAATTGGAAAGGGCGGCTAATATTATGAAGGAGCGCCGTCAGATATTGGTGGACGCTGAAAATGAAGCGCAGCAGTATCTGGATGAGGCTCAGAAAAAGGCCTCGGAGCTGGTCAAGGAAACAGAAATTTATAGAAAGGCCGAGCAGGAGGCCGCTAATATCGTAACCAGCGCTAAACAGAACGCTAAGGAAATACGTTTAGGCGCCAAGGCTTATGCCAAGGAATTGCTTCAGGAGCTGGAAAAATATCTGCTCAGGTATGCCGACCAGGTGAAGCAGTCCCGCGACCAGTTCGAGAAATAAGTCCTCTTCTTATAAGCGAAAGTAGAGCTGCGGCAGTAATAGCGGCGGCTAGAGGCGGAATAAGACTGCCGCAGATTATATACAGCCTGCATAAAATATAGGCTGAGCCGGCGGCGGCGGCCCTGGCCCCGATAAAAAAGAGAGGGCTTATTTCCTTAGGCAGAAAGGCCAGCGCCTGCATGCATATGGAAAGTCCGGAAAAGCTTAAAAGGAAAGAGCATATAGGGAGCAGGCTTTCAAGGGGCAGTCCCAGCGCGCTTAGGCGGCTTATGCCGTTGGTCATTTCCATTATACCGGCAATTATTCCTCCGGCTAAGCCGTTTAAAAGCCCGAAATCATCAGCCAGCGCTATTATTACTCCGAAAAGGAGCATATATCCGCCTACTGAGAGTATGGCTTTAATAGAGGAGAGTATGCTTCTGCGCATAATTTCTCCTATGGAAGAGACAATTTCTTCCGTCTGGATTATGTCCTGCCGGGAGGCGGCCGGCGAAAACAAGCCGTATAGAGAGCCGGTAAAAAGGCAGGCTAGATAATGTATAATAAGCAGGGGCAGGCCTAATTCGGGCGCCCCCAATATGGCGGCGGCTACGCTGCCTGTAATAAATACCGGGCCTGAGCTGTGACAGAGCACGCTCAGCGGTTTAAGCTGAGAGAGGGAGATATATTTTTGATTATAAAGCTCTCCGCACATGCGCGCGCCTGTGGGGTAACCGCATAACAGGCTCATGGCCAGAGCATAGCCCCCTGCTTTGGGCATGCCCATAAAGCGCATAAGGGGCTTGAGTATTTTGCCGAAAGCGGGCGCGCAGCCTAAAAGAAGGAGTGCCTGGGAGGCTATAAAAAAGGGAAGCAGCGCGGGCAGCACAGCTTTTGCCCAAAGCAGGATAATATCCGCCGCGCCCTTAAGTACTGTTTGGGAGCGGCAGATTGAGAGTATAATAAAAGCGGCAAACAGCAGTATATATATGTATCTGGGTCGAAAAATTCTTTTTATCTTCAAGCGGTACGCCTCCTTGGCATGGCCTGCCGTTACTATAGAAAGTATATTCGGCTGTTTACTAGATTATGAGCTAAAAGGAGTTTTTAATGAGCTATAAGGCGCTTTACAGAAAATGGCGGCCTGAATTTTTCCGTGACGTAGTAGGGCAGGAGGTTATAGTGCGCACGCTAAGGGCGCAGATAGCTTCGGGCCATATAGCGCACGCTTATCTTTTTACCGGACCGCGCGGCACGGGCAAGACCAGCATGGCTAAAATTTTTGCGCGCGCGATAAACTGTCCCGAGCCAGAGGAGGGCGACGCCTGCGGTAAATGCGAGGTATGCGCCGCTCTTAGGGGAGAGGCGATGGACATTGTTGAAATGGACGCCGCCAGCAATAATGGTGTGGACGAGATACGGGCGCTCAGGGAGAATATAGTTTTCCCGCCTGCGGTGGGGAAATATAAGGTGTATATAATAGACGAAGTGCATATGCTTTCGCAGGGCGCGTTTAACGCGCTGCTGAAAACTCTTGAGGAGCCGCCTGAGCATGCGGTGTTTATTCTGGCTACTACCGAGGTGCATAAGCTTCCGGCCACTATTCTTTCCAGATGTCAGCGCTTTAATTTTAAGAGCATAAGCGTTTCGGATATAAGCGGTTATCTTGAAAAGGTGCTTAAGGCAAGCGGCGCCAGCTTTGAGCCTCAGGCGGTAGAGCTGATAGCCCGGTCGGCCGAGGGAGGAATGAGAGACGCGCTGTCAATAGCCGATATGTGCTTATCCTATTGCGGGGATAAGGTGGGATACGAGGACGTCGTAAGCATTTTAGGCACGGCGGACAGAGAATTTATGTTTAAATGCGCCGAAGCGCTGATAGATTCGGATGTAAAAGGCGCGCTGGACTCCTGCGCTCAGCTTATCGACGGCGGCGGGGATATAGGCGTATTTATAAGAGATATTATGAGTCATCTTTCAGATGTGCTTACGGCCAAGCTTGCAGGCAGGGAGGCGTTAAAGGCTTTGCCTGAGGATATCGCCAAAAGGCTGTGTCTCCAGGGAGAGCGCTCCGACTCGGACAGACTGATGCGCGCGATAGAATTGCTGGCTCAGGCGGAGAGCGAGCTTAAGCAGCATTCGCGGCCCAGGGTTATCCTAAGCGCAGTTATGGCCAGAATCTGTACGCCCAGGCTGGAGGAGGACGCCTCGGCGCTTAGGGACAGGCTTTCATCCCTGGAAAAGGAATTGGACCGTCTTAAGATGGAGGGCGCCGCGGCTATGGCCCAGGCGGGTCAATCGGGGCGGCGGGGAGACCAACCGGGTATTGAGCCTTCCTCAGGAATTCCGCGGCCGGCAAAGGAGGCTAGGGCTGATTCCGCTAAAGCGGGGCCTGCAGTAAAAAAAGCCTCTTCGGCGCGAAACGAAGCAGAACCGGATTCCCAGAGCGAGCTTTGGGAGGCGCTGCTGGCAAGAATGCGCAAAAACGCCATGCCTGTTTATATGACGCTTAAAAGCGCTGAAGGAGGACGCAGGCAGGATAACGCATATATAATTATGTTTGCTCCAGAGCATGAGAGCAAGATGAAATTTATCAGCGGCAAGGCGGAGGCTATAGCTAAGGAATTGGAGGCGCTTACGGGTGAAAAATTAGCCGTGCGTACCGAACAAACGGCGTCCGAGCCTAAAAAAAACGAGCAGGATGAGCTTATCGCAAATATAATAGATATATTTGGAGAAGAAAATATACATTTTAAAGATTCGGAGGAATGAATTATGGCAAAAGGCGGTTTTGGAGGTTTTGGCGGAGGAAATATGCAGCAGCTTATGAGGCAGGCTCAGAAGATGCAGCAGGATATGGAACAGGCGCAGCAGGAGCTGGGCCAAATGCAGATTGAGGCCAGCGCGGGCGGCGGTATGGTGAGCTGTACGGTAACGGGGCTTAAGGAAATAGTCTCCATAAAGATTAATCCCGCTATTGTGGACCCGGAGGATATAGAGCTGCTGGAGGATACGATTACTGCGGCGGTTAAGGAGGCTTTAGCCAAGGCTGAGGAAGCTCACGGCGAGCGCATGGGCCGGATAACCGGCGGCATGGGAGGTATGTTTTAATTTTGAGCATGTATATCGAACCTTTGGCGCGAGCAGTCAACGCGCTGTCCAAGCTGCCTGGAGTGGGCGGCAAATCGGCGCTTAGACTGGCTTATCATCTTATAGATATGCCTGAAGCGGACGTAAAGGAATTATCCGAGGCAATCCTGAGTGTGAAGGAAAAGGTAAAATACTGCCAGATATGCGGAAATTTCTGCGAGGAGGACATTTGCTCCATATGTCGAGACGAGGGCAGGGATAAGAGCACCGTGTGCGTAGTGCGCGACCCGCGCGATGTTATAAGCATGGAGCGCATGCGCGATTACCGCGGAGTTTATCATGTCCTGCACGGAACCATATCTCCGATGAACGGCATAGGGCCGGAGCAATTAAAAATAAAGCAGCTTTTGGAGCGCATTTCGCAGGGGGGCATTCAAGAGGTCATTCTGGCTACTAATCCGGACGTGGAGGGAGACGCTACAGCGCTTTATCTGGCCAGGCTGCTTAAGCCTCTGGGCGTAAGGGTAACGCGCATAGCATACGGTATTCCCATCGGAGGCGAGCTGGAATATATAGACGAGGTTACTCTTTCAAGGGCGATGCAGGGGCGCCGGGATATGTAATTTCCGGCTAGGCGTTTATACTTTTCAGCGGGTTTAATCTAATTTTAGGCGCAAATAGGGGGCGGCTCTTGAGCATGCCTGCTTTTTAAAGCGGGCATGCCCCCGGCGCGCCTGCTAAGGCCCGCCGGGGCGGCGCGGAAGCGCCGTCAAGAGCCGCCTTTTTTGTTCGGTCTCGGCCCGGCCAAGCTTCCGGTTCGGCCTCTGCTTCGCACTCTGTTTTGCAAGCAGGCTGTTTGGGCCGGTTGGTTCTGCCGGCGGCTTTTAGATATTGAAATTTTCCGCTTCCTGACTTGGTTCTGTTGGCGGCTTTTTAGATATTGAGCTTTTCCGTTCCCTGACTGCGCTTTTTTATCTGTATATTTGAAGCGAAAAAATTTACAAATATTTATTGAATTTTATATGGTTGTGTGCTATACTCTATTATCATAATCTGTTTTTATTATGGAGGTGGTTTCTTACATGGACGACGGCCCTGATTGTAATCACGAAAAATGCCGCAACACAGTAGTTCCGTGTAGCGTTATGCATTGATTTCGGCCCCTTTCCGCGGGTAATGGGAAAGGGCCTGGAATCCCTTTATTTTTTGGGAAAATGCTTTAACGCCCTTTTAAATTGGGCATACTATTTTTGGAGGAATTATTGTGTTGTCGTCTGTTATTCTTTTAATTGTGCTTATTTTTATAAACGCTGCTTTTGCCAGCGCGGAAATAGCTGTCATTTCCTTAAACGAGGTCAAGCTTAAAAAGCTTGCGCCCGAAGGGGATAAGAGGGTTAAGCGTCTTAATAAGCTTACCAAGCAGCCGGCCCGCTTCCTAGCCACTATACAGGTGGCTATAACCTTAGCCAGCCTGCTGCAAAGCGCGTTTGCCGCAGATAATTTTGCCGAGCCTATGGCAGCGGCTCTGCTGGCGGCGGGAGTCCCCATTTCTGCGGGAGTTCTGGAAACAATCTGTATTATAATTATCACTCTTATTCTTTCATATTTTTCTCTTGTTTTCGGAGAACTAGTTCCTAAGCGTATAGCCATGAAAAAAGCCGAATCCCTAGCCCTGGGCATGTCGGGCGTGCTTTACGGCGTTTCCAAGATTTGCGCTCCTCTGGTTTGGCTGCTTACCGTATCTACTAACGGAATACTGCGGCTTATGCGTATAAATCCTGAGGAGGAGGACGAAAAGGTTACTGAAGAGGAAATCCGCGGCTTGCTTTTAGAGGGCAACGAGCAGGGTACTATTCAGGCTGAGGAAAACGAGATTATTCAAAATGTTTTTGAATTTAATGATACCGACGTGCAGGAGCTCTGCACTCATCGCCGCGAAATAGTCGCGCTGCATATGGAGGACGACGATAGTCAGTGGGCGAAAACCATATTTGAAAACAGGCATACCTTTTATCCGGTCTGCGATAAGACTATGGACGATGTAATAGGCATATTGGATACTAGAGATTATTTCCGCATGAACGACCGAAGCCGGGATAATTTAATAGCTCATGCTATGCAGACTCCGTTGTTTGTGCCCGAAACTATGGCGGCTAATATACTTTTCCGCAGAATGAAGGAGAGCCGTACATATTTTGCGGTGGTTGTAGACGAATACGGCGGTCTGACAGGTATAATTACGCTGCATGATATTATGGAATCCCTGGTGGGCGAATTGGATGAAATGAACGCCCCTCCAAAGCCGTCTGATATCGAGCAGCTTAAAGAGGACGAATGGAGCATACAGGGCTGCGCGCCTCTGGACGATGTGGCTGAAGCGCTCGACGTCCAGCTGCCTGTGGATATATATGATACCTTCAGCGGTTATATCTGCGGCATGATAGACCGGGTGCCCAATGACGGGGAGCGCTTTAAATGCGAAAGCGAGGAGCTTATTATTGAAGTCAGGGAAGTGGAAAACCATACTATAGGCCAAACGGTTGTAAAACGTAAGGCTAAAGAGCCGGCTGAGGAGGAAAATATAAGGCCTAAGCGAAAAGCGCTTGAGCAGGAATGAAATCTGCAATATACAGCATGCCGCGAAAATTAGATAAAGCAGGCGTTTTAAAGAATTGCGGCAGGCGAAAGATTTTCAGGGGCGCGGCGCTATTAAAGGATGAGCTTTGGTAAGACGGTATCAGAATAAAGCCGGTTTAATTTAAAAAACAGTATTATTGCAGAAACAGGGTGCGCTGCGGGTATAGGCGGCGCTTCCTGTTTTTTCTGTCTTGCCATGCGTCAGAGCATATTTTTTCGCAGGATAGATATAAAAATCATGGCTTGTCTAAGAATATCCGTGCTGTTTAAGCTGTTTTTGCTTGACGTAGCATTGCGGATGGGGTTAAAATATAAGCGGTTAGTCTGGGATAACTGAATTTTCTATGAAAGAAACAGACTAGTTTTAGACTGAAAAACAGCACAGCGCAAAAATGTGTTGTAAACTTTGGAAAATTAATTATAATAAATTCAGGTAGGTGATATGGTGAAGACAGAAAAATATAATGTTACCGGAATGACCTGTGCGGCCTGTCAGGCCAACGTAACACGCTGCGTTAAAAAGCTGGAGGGCGTAGAGGACGTAAACGTCAGTTTGCTGGCTAACAGTATGACTGTTTTATATGACGAGAGCAGGCTGAAGCCTGAAAATATAATAAATGCCGTCCAGGCCGCGGGTTACAATGCGTCCAATATGGAAAAGGAGCTTAAGAAGGCTGAGGGCTTTAAAGGAGAATGGCTTTCAAGGAAGGAGCGCGCCGAATCAGAGCGCCAGGGAATGAAAAAACGGCTGCTGTATTCGGTTATTCTGCTTGTGCCTCTGATGTATATAGCTATGGGCGATATGCTCTCGCTGCCTGTTCCGTCCATATTAACCGGAACGCAGAACGCGCTGATTTCGGCTTTGGCTCAATTGATTTTAACCGTACCTATAATTTTTATCAATAGACGTTTTTATCAATTTGGCTTTAAAGCGCTTTTTCACGGCGCTCCCAATATGGACTCGCTGGTGGCTATAGGCTCGGGCGCGTCCCTTATCTACGGGCTTTTTGCCATGTTCCGCATGGCTTATGGCTTTGGACGCGGGGACATGGCTGTGGTGCATGAGTATGCGCATGCGTTGTATTTTGAATCGGCTGCCATGATTTTAACGCTGGTGACGGTAGGCAAGTATCTTGAAGCCAGAAGCAAATCCAAGACCTCCCAGGCTCTGGATAAGCTTATGGATCTTGCGCCTAAAACGGCGGTTATTATTAAAGACGGCGTGGAAATTGAGGTGCCTGCCGAGCAGGTTGCGGCGGGGGATATAGTTGTAGTACGCCCGGGCGGGGGAATACCTGTGGATGGAATTGTCGTTCAGGGGCGCGGCTATGTGGACCAGGCTGCAATAACAGGCGAGAGCATACCTGTGGAAAAAAATCCGGGAGATTCGGTTATCTCAGCTACAATAAATAAAAACGGAACATTTCAATTCAAAGCTTCAAAGGTGGGCGAGGATACGACGCTTTCTCAAATTATCCGTCTTGTGGACGAGGCAAGCAATTCAAAGGCTCCAATAGCGCGTTTGGCCGATAAGGTGAGCGGCGTGTTTGTGCCCGTTGTTATTGCTATTGCTGCTGTAACGGCCGTTATATGGCTTATTGCGGGTGAGAATTTTGAGTTTGCGCTTTCCAACGCGATTTCAGTGCTGGTAATTTCCTGCCCGTGCGCGCTTGGCCTGGCTACCCCTGTGGCTATTATGGTAGGTACGGGTAAAGCCGCGGAAATGGGCATTTTAATAAAGTCGGCGGAAAGTCTGGAAAATTTGCATAATATTGATACTATAGTTTTGGATAAAACGGGTACTATAACCTCAGGCAGTCCGGCAGTTACCGACATAATACCGCTGGGCGGGATTACGCGCGAAAAGCTTTTAATTACGGCTGCTTCGGCTGAAAGAGGAAGCGAGCATCCTTTAGCTCAGGCAATTGTGGAAAAGGCCGGGCAGGAGGGACTGTCTCTTTTGGCGGCTGAGAGCTTTGAGGCGGTTTCAGGCCGCGGAATAACGGCTTATATAGATGGAAAGAAAATTTTGGCCGGCAATGCCGCCTTTATGGAGGAGAACGGATTATTTGACGGCGGGGATTCTCTTGCGGCGCTTGAAAAGGCCCGTGCTTTGGCTCAGGAGGGAAAAACTCCTCTTATATTTTCCTGCGGCGGCGAGCTCTTAGGAATAATCGCCGTGGCGGACACTATACGCGAATCCAGCAGAACGGCTATAAAGCGGTTTGCGCAGATGGGCCTAAGAGTAGTTATGCTTACGGGGGATAATAGGATAACTGCCGAGGCCATTAGAAAGGAACTGAATATTTCCGAGGCGATAACCGACGTGCTGCCTACTCAAAAGGAGGCGCATATCCGGGCGCTTCAGGAGCAGGGGCATAAAGTTGCTATGGTAGGAGACGGTATTAACGACGCTCCCGCTCTTACTCGAAGCGATGTGGGCATAGCTATAGGCGCGGGAACGGATATTGCTATTGAGTCGGCTGACGTGGTGCTTATGAAGGATTCGCTTGAAGACGTAGCTTCGGCTGTGCAGCTAAGCAGGGCGGTAGTGCGCAATATTCATATGAATCTGTTTTGGGCGTTCTTTTATAATATTCTGGGTATTCCTCTGGCGGCGGGCGCGCTTTTCCCCGCCTTTGGGCTGCGGCTTAGTCCTATGATAGGCTCGGCGGCAATGAGCCTGAGCTCGGTGTGCGTTGTAGCCAATGCCCTGAGACTGCGCTTTTTTAAGGATAAAGGCCGTACTGCGGCTGTAAAGGAGAATGAAAGCGCTATTCCGGAACAGGAGCAAATAACCGCTGAACAGGCGGATAAAAAGGGAGATATGACTATGAAAAAAATAATTAAGGTAGACGGAATGATGTGCGCTCATTGCCAGGAGCATGTGCGCAAGGCGTTAGCGGCAGTTGACGGCGTGCAGTCGGTTGAGGTCAGCCTGGAGGATAAGCAGGCGGTCGTTGTTTTAAATAAGGAAGTGCCCGACTCCGCTTTAAATGAAGCGGTGACTGAGGCGGGATATACTCCTGTTGGCTGTATAAACGCTTAGAGAATGTAAAAGCCTGCTTTGGCCAAGACGGCATAAGCAAATATGGGCGTGAAAACGGCGCGGCTCCTCTTAGAAGCCGCGCCGTTTTTTTATGCTGTAAAAGGCGTTATGGGATTTGTAGTTTGCTCTAAATTCGCGGTTTCAATGAAAATCATGCTTTTCGGGTAAAATAATATAGACAATATAATTAAAGCTCAATGCGTTTTTAAAGGAAATATCCGGCGCATCTGCTTTGCCGGGCAGTTTTCCGGTTTATACAGTATGCGTTAAGCTGCGCATATTTAACGCGGCGCAGCGGTATTTATGGCAAAAGTTCAGCAAGCCGAAAATTGTATTTTTAGCTTTGCCGGGCGGCGGAAAACGGAAATATCAGGATTATTTGCTTAATAACTGCGCGGCAAATAGCTTTGCTGACCTCGCATTGTATTCTGATTATATTATCTAATAAGTACCCTAAATTGACAAGGGCATATACGGTCAGGACGGGGCTGTTTGAGTGTCCTGCTGTGTTGCTTTTCACTCCGTGTACTGAAAGCACACCCATTGACGATGACGCAGAAAATGCCGAAACCAGGCCGCTGGAGGCGTGTATCCCCTTGTCAATTTAGGGTATCCGGAGGTAAATATTTTGGAAGAAAGAATTCTAACAGAAAAAATTATTGAGGAGTTTTCCGAATATCTTAAAAGTGAAGAAAAGAGCAAAAATACCGTAGAAAAATATCTGCGCGACGCGCGCGCATTCGCATTATATCAAAATGGCGCGGCCGTAACTAAGGAGACGGTTATAGCTTACAAAGGCAGGCTGCTTTCCCAAAACTATGCCGCGAGGAGCGTTAATTCCATGCTGGCTTCCCTAAACAGCCTGTTTTTGTTTTTAAATTGGCTTGACTGCCGTGTTAAATTCATTAAATTTCAGCGGCAGATATACTGTCCGGAGGAAAGGGAATTGACAAAAGCGGAATATATGCGTCTAGTGAATGCTGCCAAAGGAAAAGGCAATGAACGACTTAATCTGCTGATTCAAACCATTTGCGGAACGGGTATCCGTGTCAGCGAGCTACAATATATAACTGTGGAAGCGGCTGAATGCGGCAAGGCGGTTGTTTCATTAAAGGGAAAAACACGCACGGTATTTATTATTAAGGAATTGCGACAGAAGCTGCTTCGTTATATAAAGTCGCAGAAAATTCGCGCAGGCGCAATATTTATTACTCGAAGCGGCAAACCTATGAGCCGCACTAATATCTGGCGGGAAATGAAAGGCCTTTGCAAGCAGGCGGGGGTAAATCCGGAGAAGGTGTTTCCGCATAATCTGCGTCATTTATTTGCCCGTACCTTTTACGGCATTCAAAAGGATATAGCAAAGCTTGCCGATATACTGGGTCATAGCAGCATCAATACTACTCGCGTTTATATTATCGCTACCGGCGACGAACACCGAAAGCAATTGGAAAATATGCGGCTTATAATATAAGAACCGTCCCAATAGACGGTTATAACATAATCCGCATTATGTTGTATATTCTTGGCCATTTGCTCCAAACAACACAACAATACATAATAAAGAATATCATAAATAAGATAATATTGCAAGCCTTTTAAAGTCAAAATACAAAATTTGCATGATTACTGCTTATTTAACACAGCACTAATAAGCCTTTTCAAAGCTGAAAATGAAAAGGTTTGATTTATCATATCCATTTTGGCTTGCCAGCGCTCGCGGTTTAGCTGCGAGCGCTTTTTTACAACTGATTGTACAACATAATGCGGATTATGTTATAACCGCCTATCTGAGCGGTTTTTATATTATCAGCTGTATATTTTTTAACTGCCTCCGATATTAGCTGCCTGCAACATAATGCGGATTATGTTGTGCATGGGCCGGAAGGTAAAAGTCTGAGAAATTTAGGAGGAATTAAGAATGGGTTTTATTAAGAAGCGCTTGCTGAGCTTTATGCTGGTCTTATGCATGATGCTTAGCCTGGCGTATCCTGCGGTATTTGCAAGCGGTCTGACTGAAGAAAATTTAATTGCGGTTCCGTTTGACGCTATGGTCATTGAAGGCGGAGTGTACTACGGTATTTCAAAGAGCTGGTTTGAAGAAAACAATCCGGAGGGGGAAAAGCTGTTTTTATCAGTCGAAATTCCAAACAGCGTAACCGCCATTTATAACGATGGATTCAGAGATAGCTGGTCAAATGAAAAACAGAAAAGAGGGTGTATCACTAATTATAATTATGACGGTGATAAAAAATATACGGACAAATACGTAATTGTAGCCATTGATTTTTCAAATGCGGGCAATCTAACGACAATAGGCGAACAAGCGGCCATGGGTTGTCCTGTGGAGGGCGTGCTTGATTTATCTAAGACAAAGGTTGAAACGATAGGAAAGAATGCATTTAAAGGATGCACCGGCATTACGGGGGTGGTTCTTCCGTCAACCCTGAAAAATATAGGAAGCCAAAGCAGCGGGAGCGTCTTTTACGGCTGTTCCAGTATGCAATTTGTACACACGGCAGGTTCAGGCTCTCAATCGGCGTTTGAGCTTCCCGAGTCTTTGGAGGTAATAGGCAATCAGAGCTTCTATAAATGCACAGGACTGCCCGCAGGCACAGCCGTTACAATCCCGGCTTCAGTTATTTATGTAGGAAGCGAGGTATTCAACTATACCCCCTCTATTACCACTATTATTGTAAAGACAGACGACGCGGGCAAGTACGACGGTAAGGCGTTTTCTGACAGCACTAATAAATATGGGCTGGGAAACCGGCTGACTGTTTTTAATAATTCCGCTGCTAAAAACACATTCAAGCCGGGAGGTTCCAATTCATATAAGAACTCGCTGACTTATGAATTTACGCTGCATTATGGTTATGATACAGATGCTGTTACTCAGCCAAAGCTTTATGGACAGCCGGTTAATGTCTGCAAAAATGCCGAAGGGTCGTGGGCGGTAAATGAGCAATATCAGATTCCGGAGGCCGAGGCGGAAAACGCGCCCGTCGGCTATGACAGCGGCTGGACGTATAACGATAAACTTTTGACGGCGGAAACAATTTTAAAGCCGGATGGAGACCATTTATATTTGACTGCGAGCTTTGTTTTGCAGAATCCAACCATTGAATTTATCGTGGACGGGAATGTAATTAAAACTGAAAATACATATCCCAAGCTCACTCTTTCTAACGATAAAGAGCATTTAATCGGAGTACAGGTTTCTCATCCCATCCAAAATGCTGAGGACGCGGATGTAAAAGTAAAATTTGAATATAAGTGGACTGATGTATGGAAGGGCGGCTCTGAAGGCCCGCGGATGAAAGAACCCGGCTTCGGAAGATATAATTTATGGGATAATCCCGATGTAACAAATACCATTACGATTAACGGATCCGAACATGAGAGAACATCTGCCGGCAATTATTCGGGCGAAGATTACGGCGACGGGTATTATTTGTTGGAAGTATACGGATATTATATACCTAAGACGGGCGGACAATGGAAGCTTTTTTACAAATCGGCAAGCACGGTTATAGGTGCTGATTCCGAAAGGACGGTAAATACCGCTTATCGGTTTGATATCGTTACATCCGCTCCGGCTGAAATTCCTGCGGTTTCTATTGAGGATATTACTGTGGAATACGGTTATGACCAGGCGGGCTTTATTGCCTCGGTGGACGAACAGGAAGGATATACTTATACCTATCAATGGTACGAGGCGGACGCTCAGGGGCAGTCGGAGAACGGACGTCCAATCCAAGGCGCAATAGATAATGAGTATTCTATTCCGACTGGGAAGGACGCGGGGAATTATTATTACTATCTTGAAATAACCGCCGTAAAGGCGGATAACGGAGATATCGCCTCCATAGCAGTACCGGCGGGGATAACCGTTACGCCTAAAACTATTACCGTAACGCCTAAGGAGGGTCAGAAAAAGTATTTTGGCCAGCAGGATCCCGTTTTTGAATATACTCTGTCCGAAGATTGCGGTGCGGAGATAATTGGACGTCTGGAAAGAGAAGCGGGGGAAGAGATTGGCGCATATATATTTACAAAGGGAACCTTAGCCGTTAATAATCCAAATTATCAGCTGATATTTGCAGAGGGGAATTATACCTTTGAAATTCAGGAGTATATAGCTGAAGCTGTATTTTCCCCCGAGCAGCCTGATGGAGAGGATAACTGGTATTCCTCAAGCGTGGCGGTTGCTCCTCCTGAAGGTCATTCCATCAGTATTGACGGCGGAAAAACATGGAGCACAGAGCCTATTCTTTTGGACGAATATGACGGTGATTTTGAGTACCTGCTGCGTTCTGACATGGAGGACTATACAAATGGCGCCGTAGCCGTTAACGTAAAACCGCTGAGAGTGGATACTTTAATCCCGGTTATCGAGGGCATTAAAGACGGGATGGTATATTGCCTGGAAGCAAGGTTTCAGGTAATAGATAAAAATCTGCGAGACGTAACGGCAAACGGGCAGACTGTAATCCTTAAAGACGGTTTTTATGTTTTGCCGGCCGGTCAATATGAGATTGCCGCTTCTGACGCCGCCGGCAACAGCGTGACGATAAATGCTGTGGTCAAGCCTGAGCATACTTTTGGCGATTGGATTGTGCTAAAGGAGGCCACGGCGGCTGAACAAGGCGTAAAAGAGCATATATGCTCGGTATGCGGCTATAAGGAAACCGCTGAAATTCCTTATAATTCAGGAAACACGGATACTCCGCAGATGGGAGACAGTATTAATACAATGCTGTGGGCCGCGTTAATGCTGGTCTGCTCCGCTTCGCTGGGCATTATAGGAGTTTATAAAAATAAAAAGCGCACGAGGTAATTATTATAATATAATCAGCGCTTAGGCGGCGGAAATTCCGCCGCCTAAGCGCTGATTAGCAAGACACGGGGGCCGGAATATATTAATATCGGCAAAAAATAACGGGAAAAACCGTAAAAGGTTTTTCCCGTTATTAGTCTTTTAGCTGTAATTCTGTCCTATCCGCAGTACATTTTTATATGCTGTAAATAACATTTTTATCGCGTGGCGGCATCTAGACAATACAATCAGAGTACAATACGCCGCCGAGAGGATGAATTATTCGGTTTTACCGCGTTGTCGTCCTTGAAATACCCCGGTATTTCTGTGCCCTGCCGCCTTGCAAAACCGAAAATTTATCCTTCTCTGCGGTCGGAGATTTTTGCTTAAGAGCCCGTTGACGGCCGCACGGCACGCGATTGAGGACATGCCGGGCGTATTTTAAGGACTTCTAAGCAAAGCGGACGCAGCGGGCATTTATGCAAAAACGCATTGTACTTTAATTGTATTGTCTATACAAGCTTTGCTCTTTTTTGCCGGCCCTTATAAATTATTCAATAGCGATATGACGGCTGCCCGGCAGTTTTTTTGTTTCCTTTTTAGGAATTACAAGTTTTAAAATACCGTTTTCAAATTTAGCCGAAACCTCGTCCTCTCTTATATCTTCACCGATATAAAAGCTTCTGCTGCATTGGCCCATATAACGTTCTCTCCGGATATAGCGGCCTTTCTTATCCTTTTCATCTTTATCCAGCCCCTTTTGAGCGCTGATGGTCAGATAGCCGTTTGCAACCTGAGCGCTTATTTCATCTTTCTTAAAGCCGGGCAAATCAATATCCAGCTCATAGCTCTCGTCCGTCTCTCTTACGTCTGTTTTCATAAGATTTTTTCCGTGTTTTCCGTAAAGCGGATTGTGACGGTTTAAAGAGGGGACCATATCAAAGGCCTCGTCAAACATTTCATCAAATAAGTTTTCACCAAAAATACTCGGCAACATAAATCATTCCTCCATTCGTTGCAGCTTGCTGTTGCTGTGGAATAATTTCGCAGCGGCAGTTAAGTTTCCGTTTTTAATATGCAGGCGATGCGGTCAGAGCATAATGCGTTTTGCTGAGAATATCTGATATATCCGCTTTGCCGCGTAGTCCTTAGACTCCCGGGCGTGTCCTTGACTGCGCGCCTATGCAGCCGTCGATGAGTCAAGCAAAAATTTTCCGCTTCCGCGGCGCATTGCATTCTGGACATATCGTCTGCTTTTTTAAGTACAATTATATTATATTCTGAAAATTAGCAATGTCAAGAGGCGAGTGCTAATCTTAACAAAAATACAATACTTTTTTTACAATTCAAACCATATTATTACTGACTATTTTAGAGCAAACCTAAATCCAAAAGCCATGCGGATATGTCGTTACGACTGCTTTGGGCGCTGAAGCGCATGCCGTTTTCCCATACTGCTGAATTAGAACAGAGGGCGTGCAGCTTTTCCACGCTGGAGCCTATTCCGCTGCTTCCAGAGGTGTAAAAGGGTATCAGACGTTTGCCGCTGAAATCACAGCTCCCTAAAAAAGTGCTTATAATTCTGGGCGCGTCTCCCCACCCAATAGGATATCCTATTAAATTACGTCGTATTCATGTATATTTTGAATTTTTCCGGGAATTGCCGGCCGGGCTTCGGAATCGCTCTGTTCCATAGAAGCGCGGGAAGAGGAAACTGAATAATCCAGAACCTCCTGTGCGTAGGGTTGTTCGGGAATTATTCCATAAATGTCTGAGCCTAGGATATCAGCTGCGTATTCAGCTATTGTGCGTGTGTTGCCTGTGCAGGAAAAATACGCTACTAAGATGCCCGCTTCATTTGCTGACGAAGAGGGTTCGGATTCATGGGTATTTTGGTTAGTTTGGGTATTTGCTGCGCCTGTGGAGGGGGTTAAGCCTGCGGAACTGGCTTAGGATGCCGCGCTTTCTGTTTGGAGTTTATCAGAGACTTCTGTTGGAGTTTGCGCTGCCGTTGGAGAAAGAGTATTTTGACAGGCTGTACCCTCAGTTTACAAAAAAGACCGTCAGAAGGCATAAAATTTGCGTCCTGCTGCGTTGCTTTGATTCCAAGTACGCTTGGGTACGTTTCTCCTTCAAGCGCGCTTTACCCGGCGCAAATTTTATGCCTTCTGGCTCTGGAGAGCTCAAGGAAAAAGAATTTCTTCATTTTCAAGGCAGACCAAGAAGGCGTTACTTATGAGCACGCTGATTGAGTATAACGCAGAAAATAAAGAAATTTTCCCGTTTTGAGGCGTGCAGTTCCTTGTAAACTGAGGGTAAAAGAGATAGTAAGCATGAAAATGCAAAAAAAGATAAAAACAGGTTTCATAGAAATGCTCCTTTCTATTTAAAAATTAGTATTTTTTACGTATGGGACGCGCATTCAGAATAGGATGCGGGCGGCGCCGGGATTGTATTGTCTAAAGTCATAAATTGCTAAAGGTTCGGGCGCAGGAGCAGCCGCTTGTATTTTTGCCGGATTTGGACACTATTATTTCTCCCTTTGCCTGAGGAATATCCCGAATTATCTGCTTTACCTCGGGTACCGTGATGCAGCCTGAAAGAGGATTTTTAATGCTGAGCATGGGCGTCGTTATGGAGGCCTGCACATCCGAACGCTCAAAGGCAAAGTCCGCTCCTTCCATCCGGCAGTTTATCAGCTTTAAGCCCTTGCAGTAGCAAAGGGGCTGTGTGCCGGTAATGGTGCAGTTTTCAAAGGTAACGTTTTGGCAGTACCATGCCAGGTACTCGCCTTTTATAATGCTATTGCGTATTTTGATATTTTTGGCGTGCCAAAAGGCGTCTTTGGTATCAAATACGCAGTTCTCAAACAGGGCGTCCTCAATATACTGAAAGGAATATTTGCCTTTTAAACGCACATTGTTAATGCGCAAATGGGAAGCGCGCAGCATAAAGTATTCGCCTTGAGCGGTGCAGTCGGACATGCTAATATCATTTGAAGACCAGCCGAATTCAGGGGAAATTATATCCGAATCTGTTATTTTTATTTCGCTGCATTCTCTTAAAGCCTTAATGCCGTGCAGCTGTGAGCTTTTTATTTCAATGCCGTCAGAATACCACAGGGCTGCACGGCAAAGCTCGGTCATTTGAGAATTTTTAATTATCAGGCCGTGACCGTGCCATAAAGGATAGCGCAGATTAAAAAAACAGTTTTCTACTTGAACGCCCGAGCATTCTTTAAGCGCGCTTTCTCCGTCCGCGGGTCCGTCAAAGGCGCAGCTTTTTAATAAAATATCCTGTTCTCCATAAAGGGCGCGTTCCTGGTCAAAGCTTTGATTCTGTATTATTTTCATTAAAAAACACCTCCATAACTGTTTGGCTGAATAATGTCCGAACGGCTGTAAACTTAGAAACTCATAACGCCGTTTTTTTATTTGATAAACCAGGTAGACAATACAATCAAAATACAATGCGCCGCAGAGGGGAATTTATTGGGTTTTGCTGCGTTGTCGTCCTTGAAATACGCCCGGTATTTCTGCGTCCTGCCGCCTTGCAAAACCCAATAATTTTCCTCCTCTGCGGTCGGAGATTTTTGCTTGAGAACCCGTTGATGGCCGCACGGCGCGCGATTAGAAGGCATACCGGGCGTATTTTTAGGACCGCGCGGCAAAGCGAACGCGGCGGGTTTTTAAGCAAAAGCGCATTGTACTTTGATTGTATTGTCTAATTAAGGCATGCAATCTGCTTTTCTTCATTATGTATTTGGTCAAGCAGCAGGCGGCGATGCCGGTCAAGCAATTTGAGCTGCGCGTTAGAGTTATGTTCCTTTTCCAAATTTAGATATCCTTTTACTGTTTCGCCGCCGCATCCGGAGTCTTTTAGATTTTGAATAAGCTGCTCGGCGCTGATTGCCATATTGGCCGCTTTCTGCTTGAAGGCTTCTCCATAATTAGCGCTGGCGTATAATGGCCGAGCACAGCATGCCTTGTACGTCAATGCTAATATTAGAGTATATCAACATATGCAGGAATATCAAATACTTATATTTTATTGTGGACGATAAGTTATTATTATGGAAATACCCTCAGTTTGCAAGGAACAACACGCCTCAAAACGGGATAATTTCTTTATTTTCTGCGTTATCCTCAATCAGCGTACTCATAAGTAACGCCTTCTTCGTCTGCCTTGAAAATGAAGGAATTCTTTTTCTTTGAGGTCTCCAGAATCAGAAGGCATAAAATCTGCGCCGGGTAAAGCGCGCGAACGAGAAATGTATCGGGCGTATATGGAATCAAAGCAGCGCAGCAGGACGCAAATTTTATGCCTTCTGACCGTCTTCCTTGTAAACTGAGGGTAGTTATCATATATATTATTTTTATTAATACATAGCTTTCATAATTGATTTTTATAGTATTTATGTTATACTAGTATTACCAGTACATGGAGCGAAAGCAACGCAGCAGGACACAAATTTTATGCTTTCTGAACGTGTAGTTTCTTGTAAACTGAGGATACCCTCTGTTTGCAAATTTTCTCATAACAGGATAATTTCTTTATTTTCTGAGCTATATCCAATCGGTACAGCTCAGTACGCTTAATCAGTTCGTTTTGCAAATGAAGAAATTTTCTGTTATCTGAGCTGCAGAGTTAAAATGCTTAAATCTGCCTCTGTCGTTATTTAATATGCGTCCAATATATACGGTGTTATTTCATGACGGACGCATATTTATGTATGATTGACCATATATACATTTTTATATAAATGGAGGGATTCGGATGGATTTGCGAGTGCTGCATTATTTTCTGGCCGTGGCAAGAGAGCAGAGCATTACTGCTGCGGCTGAAAGCCTGCACGTTTCTCAGCCCGCGCTTTCTACTCAGCTTAAGGTTCTGGAGGAGGAGTTGGGTAAACGTCTGCTTATCCGCGGAACAAAGGGTTCCAGAAAAGTCATTTTAACTGAGGAAGGCATGATTCTGCGAAAGCGTGCCGAAGAGATACTTTCACTTGTTCAAAGGACGGAAAAGGAGATTTCCAGTTCGGACGAGGTTATTATGGGGGATGTTTATATAGGCGCCGGAGAGACGGATACTATCCGCTTTATAGCGAGGGTTGCTAAAAAAATACAGAACCGGCACCCTGATATTCATTACCACGTTTCAAGCGGTAATTCGGAATATGTTTTGGAATCTCTGGATAGAGGGCTTATTGATTTTGGCCTGCTGTTCAGCAGCATAGATACGCAGAAATATGATTTTATCTCTCTGCCTGTTAAAGATATATGGGGAGTTTTAATGCGCCGGGATTCGCCCTTGGCCCAAAAGGAGACTGTTTCTCCTGAGGATTTGTGGGATAAGCCGCTGATTATCTCGCATCAGCGCAACAGCAGTCAGTATTTAGCGGATTGGTTTAAAAAGGACATGGCTTCTTTACATGTGGTCGCCACCTATAATCTGGTTTTTAACGCGTCCCTGCTGGTGGACGAGGGATTGGGATATGCGCTGAGCTTTGATAAGCTTATAAACACTCGGGAAAGCGGGCTTTGCTTCAGGCCGCTCTCGCCTAAATTGGAAGCGTCCGCCTATATTGTGTGGAAGAAATATCAGATTTTCTCCAAAGCTGCAGGCGCGTTTCTGGAATGCCTGAGGGAGGAGGCGGGCTATGCGGTTCAGGAGGAGAAAGCCTAATCAATAGAGGCGGACGCAAAAGACACGTTTGGAGGATATTTTCTTGCCCGGCGCGAATTTTCGGCAAGAAAAAAAGTTAGACCCATCATCGACATTTTGTCAAGAATGATGGGTCTAACTGTATTTATAAAAAATCAATGGGTTAAATGCATGGGAAAGCGGATTATTTCAGCGCTTCTTCCACAGCAACAGCGCAGGCCACAGTAGCGCCGACCATGGGGTTGTTGCCCATGCCGATAAGGCCCATCATTTCCACATGAGCCGGTACTGAGGAGGAACCGGCGAACTGAGCGTCAGAATGCATACGGCCCATGGTGTCCGTCATGCCATAGCTGGCAGGGCCGGCTGCAACGTTGTCGGGGTGCAGAGTACGTCCGGTACCGCCGCCGCTGGCGACTGAAAAATACTTCTTGCCGTTTTCTACAGCCCATTTTTTATAGGTGCCGGCAACCGGGTGCTGGAAACGGGTGGGGTTGGTGGAATTGCCAGTTATGGAAACGTCCACTCCTTCTTTTATCATTATGGCCACTCCCTCTGAAACGTCGTCCGCGCCGTAAACCTTAACCTTGGCGCGGTCGCCGTCCGAAAATGCCTTTTCGCTTATAACCTTTAATTCTCCGGTGGAATAGTCGTAAGCTGTTTCAACAGAGGTAAAGCCGTTAATGCGGCTGATTATATATGCGGCGTCCTTGCCCAGGCCGTTAAGGATTACCCTTAGGGGGTTTTTGCGCACTTTATTAGCCGTTTTGGCTATGCCTATAGCGCCTTCGGCTGCGGCAAAGGATTCGTGCCCGGCAAGGAAGCAGAAACAGTTTGTCTCTTCTCTCAGAAGCATCGCTCCTAAATTGCCGTGGCCCAGGCCTACGCTGCGCTGGTCGGCGACAGAGCCGGGAATGCAGAAGGCCTGGAGGCCTATGCCTATGTTTTCAGCGGCTTCCGCAGCGGTTTTGCAGCCGTTTTTAAGAGCTATGGCTGAGCCGAGAGTATAGGCCCAAACAGCGTTTTCAAATGCAATAGGCTGTATGGAACGGACTATCTGCTCAGCGTCTACGCCTTTTTCCAGAGCGTATTTTTTAACCTGCTCTAAATCGGTAAAGCCGTATTTGGCGAGACATTTGTTTATTTTGTCAATTCGTCTTTCATATCCTTCAAAGGTTATCATATTCCGCGTCCCTCCTATTGCTTTCTGGGGTCGATTACCTTAACGGCTTCGTTAAAGCGGCCGTAGGTACCGATAAATTTATTGTACGCTTCATTAGGCTCCATGCCTTTTTTGATAGCCTCCATCATTTTGCCGAGATGAACGAATTTATAGCCTATAACCTCGTCGTTCTTATCCAGCCCCATTTCCAGGATATAGCCTTCGGCCATCTCAAGATAGCGCACGCCCTTTTTGTTGGTGGAGAACATTGTGCCCACCTGGGAACGCAGGCCTTTGCCTAAATCCTCCAATCCGGCGCCTACGGGCAGTCCGTTCTCAGAAAAGGCGGTTTGAGTGCGGCCGTAAACTATCTGCAGGAACAATTCGCGCATAGCTACGTTTATAGCGTCGCAGACAAGGTCGGTATTGAGCGCTTCAAGAATGGTCTTGCCGCTTAATACCTCGGCTGCCATAGCGGCCGAATGAGTCATGCCCGAGCAGCCTAACGTTTCCACAAGCGCTTCCTCAATTATACCGTTTTTTACGTTAAGAGTAAGCTTGCAGGCGCCCTGCTGAGGCGCGCACCAGCCCACTCCATGGGTAAGTCCGCTTATATCGGTTATTTCCTTGGCGCATACCCACTTTCCCTCTTCAGGAATAGGAGCGGGATTATGCCTGGCGCCCTTGGCGACGCATATCATCTGCTCAACCTCGTGAGAGTATTGCATAGACGAGATTCCTCCTTTGTTTATTTTCTTAATGCTTTTACGCCGTTAAGTTTAACACAGGTTGGCTAAATTGTAAACCGAAACGCAACCTAAGGACGAATGTTAGATTTTCTCATAAAGTGTTATTAATTTTCATTAAATGGATTTTGATATGCGGGAGTCTTGCAAAGTTCATTAAAAAATTATCTATATTTTACCGATTTTTCTTGACAACGGGGCGTTCCAGCCTTTATTATAATAGCATGCAGGGCGCAGGCTGTATTATGGATTTTTAGATTATCCAAAAATAAAGCAACCGCGTATTTTTGTCCGAACGTCGGCACGGCGGCCGCTATGGAAAGCGCCGCGGCGCAGTTTAACGGATTGCAGGCGCCTTATATATTCGGCGCAATATGTTAAAATGATGTTCATAATGCAATTTTTTGTTTTTATCTCCTGCATAAAAGCGTACCTGCCCATAAAAATTTATATGAGGTGAAAGTCATGGATCTAATGTTCTTTGTGACCCTGACGGCGGTTATCGCTCTGGCCTTTGCGCTTTTTACTGCCGAGAGGCTGTTAAAGAGGGACAGGGGCCCTGAAGAGGTGAGCCGGATAACAGATATCATCCGCCGCGCCGCCGATGCTTTTCTTAAAAGGCAGTACAGAGGAGTGGCTGTTTTCTTCGGAGCGGTATTTATAGTGCTCATTATTATGCATTTTGGCTTCGGACTGGGCAATCCCTATACTCCCTTTGCTTTTCTGACGGGCGGTATTTTTTCGGGACTGGCGGGCTATATCGGCATGAAAATAGCTACCGCTTCAAACGGCAGGACGGTTATGGCTTGCAAAAAAGGCCTCAATCCCGGACTGCGCATGGCTTTTTCCAGCGGAACGGTTATGGGTATGGTGGTGGTAGGCCTGGGCCTGCTGGATACCAGTCTCTGGTATACGGTTCTGCGCTATGTATTTAATGTAAACGACGCGACCCAAATTGCAAATACAATGATATGCTTTGGCATGGGCGCGAGCAGCATGGCCCTTTTTGCAAGGGTAGGCGGCGGTATTTTTACCAAAGCTGCCGATGTGGGCGCGGATCTCTGCGGAAAGGTGGAGGCGGGCATTCCAGAGGATGATATACGCAATCCTGCCGTTATAGCCGATAATGTGGGGGATAATGTAGGAGACGTAGCGGGTATGGGCGCCGATTTATATGAATCCTATGTTGGCTCGGTGCTTTCGGCCAGCGCTTTGGGCGCTTTCGCAGGCCTGGGGGACAAAGGCTTCTGGGCTCCGTTTATCCTGGCCGTGGCGGGCGTGCTGGCGTCTATTATAGGAACGTTTTTTGTGCGCACAGGTGAAAAGGCTGACCAGAAGCAGCTCTTAAGCGCGCTGCGCAAGGGCGTTTATGTGGCGGGAGGCATTATATTAGTGGCCGCGTTTTTTATAATCAGATTTCTGCTGGGAGACGCGGTTGTAACGCTGCCGGGCGGAGAGGCCTATACTGTCAGCTCCTGGGGACTTTACGGCGCGGTGCTCTGCGGCTTAGTGGGCGGCGTTATAATGGGTACGGTAACTGAATTTTACACCTCGGATTCCTATAAGCCTACAAAAAAATTAGCGCAGTCCTCCTCTACCGGGCCGGCTACGGTAATAATAGACGGCTTGGCCCTGGGTATGAAATCCACGTTTTTTCCAATAATAATAGTAGTAGCCTCAATAGCGGGCAGCTATTATCTGGCCGGCGGCGCGCACAGCAGCAATCTGGGATTGTTCGGCGTGGGAATTGCGGCCGTGGGCATGCTTTCCACTCTGGGCATAACTCTTGCTACCGACGCTTACGGGCCTGTGGCCGATAATGCTGGGGGCATAGCTCAGATGTCGGGCCAGCCTGAAATTGTGCGGGAGAGAACCGATGCTTTAGACAGCCTGGGCAACACCACGGCCGCTACCGGCAAGGGCTTTGCAATAGGCTCGGCCGCTTTGACTGCCATAACCCTTATCGCCGCGTTTAAGAGCACGGTAGAGGGCAGCCTCAATTTTACGTTTGATTTAAATCTCTTAAATCCTCAAGTGCTTATAGGCTTTTTTATAGGGGTAATGCTGCCTTTCCTGTTTTCGTCCATTACCATGCAGGCGGTTGGCCGAGCGGCCAGTAAAATAGTTATGGAGGTGCGCAGGCAGTTCAGGGAAATAAAGGGCATAATGGAGGGCACGGGCCAGCCTGATTATGAAGCGTGCGTGGATATATGCACTCGTTCGGCTCAAAGAGAGATGATACTTCCCGCGGTTATAACCGTGCTGGCGCCGGTGATTGTAGGCGTGCTGCTCTCCTTTAACGGCATAGCAGGCATGCTGGCCGGTTCGGCCGCTTCGGGCTTTGTTATGGCTATTATGATGAGCAACAGCGGCGGAGCCTGGGATAACGCCAAGAAATATATTGAATCGGGACAGCTTGGGGGCAAGGGCTCTGAATGCCATAAAGCGGCCGTTGTAGGGGATACGGTAGGCGACCCCTTTAAGGATACTGCCGGCCCGTCCATAAATATCCTTATAAAGCTTTTAAGCGTAGTAGCTATAGTCTTTGCGCCTATTATCAATGCCATTATGGGGCTTTTCTAAGTCCTTGAGCCTCTGAATTCTGAATCCTGCCGGCAGCTTCCCCGGATTTTAGGGTATATTTCCCGGCCGGGACGCTTCCGGGAAATAGCCGGCTAAAATATTGATTTTATTGCATAAAGGGCGGGGAGCGCGGTTTAGGCTGCGCTTTGCGCTTTTTTATCCCGGGAGGCTGTCTTAAGGGCAAATACGCTTTGATTTTTAACGCTGATATGCTATAATTTTAAAAAAGCTGGTGAGGACGAGATATGAATCTGCTTCATTTAAAATATGCGCTTGAGGTGGAAAAAACCCGCTCGATAAATAAAGCGGCGGAGAATTTGTTTATTGGGCAGCCTACTTTGAGCAAAAGCATAAAAAAGCTGGAGGAGGATTTAGGCTTTATCCTTTTTATACGCACGCCTTCGGGTATTATGCCCACGGCTGACGGCGAGCGCTTTTTGGCTCGGGCGCATGATATTATGCTTCAGGCGGATGAATTGGAGGCTGAATATAAATCAATGCTGGCCCGCCCCTCCGCTTACGCGCTGACTCTTCCGCGCTGCCCTATGGCATACAGGGTGCTTAAGCGCTTCGCGGATAAATCAGGCGCGGATATAAAGGCGGATTTCGGCCAGCTTTCCCGCGCGGTACGCAATATTTTGCAGAACAGCTTTGATATGGCGGTTATACGCTATTGTCCCAAGCTTCAGCCCAACATGACCGAGAGATTGGAGCAGGAGGGCCTGGCCTGGCGTCTGCTGGGGAAAGGGCGTTTTATGCTCACCTTTAAAGGAACGGAGAAACCTGATATATTAAGCTCAGGCAGCGTACAGGTGGCCTATGAGGACGCTCCGCTGCCTCATTCTGAAAACGGCCGGCGCGTTCTGGTTAGAGACAGCGCGGCTCTTTTAAATCTTTTAGAGCTTCCTAATTCCTATTCCTGGATAGTCCCGCTTAATGGAGAGTACGGGCTGAAACAGGTAAATGAGCCTGTTGGAGAGGAATATGCAGATATGAGCATATGTAAGAGAAGCCGTAATATTACAAAATACGACAAGCTTCTGCTTTCTTTGTACTGCAAACTGATGGGCTATGAGGAGGAGCCGCTCCGCTTATAGCGTTGCAATCATGCATGCAGCAGCTTGATATTAAAAATATATAAAAGGCCATGACTGTACGGCGTCGGCGGCTGTTTTATAAGAAAAAAGCAAAATTAAATATTAAATTATCGATAAATGAATATCGATATGCATTTAATGAATTACCCCGAATTTCAAATACATGATAAACTGTCATTGAAACTGAAAGGAGGGGTTTTTTTGATAAGCGCCGTATCCCGGCAAACTATATCCAGGCTTCCGGTCTATCTGGGGTACTTACGCTCTTTGGAGGGCTCTGTGCCCACCATTTCCGCAACGGCTATAGCTGAGGCGCTGAATTTAAATGATGTGCAGGTGCGTAAGGATTTAGCGGCTGTAAGCTCTTCGGGCAAGCCCAAAATAGGCTATGTTACCGCTGATCTTATAGAGGAGCTGGAGAGTTTTCTGGGCTACAACAGTCCAAGCGACGCCATACTGGCGGGCGCGGGCAAATTGGGCAGGGCGCTTATGTCCTATCAGGGCTTTAACGCTTACGGTCTTAATATTGTAGCCGCCTTTGACACCGATTCGGGGCTGTATGATACTCAGGAGGCCGGCAAGAGCATTCTGCCGCTGGACCAGATGAAGCCGCTTTGCGAAAAATTAAAGGTGCGCATAGGAATTATAACCGTTCCGGCCGCCTGCGCGCAGGGTGTATGCGATATGATGGTCAAAAGCGGAATACAGGCCATATGGAATTTTGCGCCTGTCAGGCTGAACGTGCCTGAAGCCATATTGGTGCAGAATGAAAATATGGCGTCGTCCCTGGCGCTGCTGCGCAGCCATCTCAGAGAGCGCGCCGGATTATAAAATTAACAACTATTTTAAGATTTTTTAAAAGGAGATATTACTTATGAGCAGAATTAAAGAGTATGACATTGTAGACAGCGTGGAAAAGCTGGAAGCAGCCCTTGAAAAAGTGCGCGAGGCTCAGAAAAAATTTGCCTTGTACACTCAGGAGCAGGTGGACGCTATATTCCTGGCTGCCGCTTCGGCTGCCAATAAGCAGCGCATTCCTCTTGCTAAAATGGCCGTTGAGGAGACGGGCATGGGCGTGGTTGAGGATAAGGTTATAAAGAACCACTATGCCGCCGAATACATCTATAACGCCTATAAGAATACCAAAACTTGCGGCGTGATAGAAGAGGATAAGGCTTACGGCATTAAAAAGATAGCCGAGCCTATAGGCGTTATAGCCGCGGTTATACCTACGACTAATCCTACCTCCACGGCGATTTTCAAGACCCTTTTGGCGCTTAAGACCCGCAACGGCATTATAATCAGCCCTCATCCGCGCGCTAAGAAGAGCACTATAGAGGCCGCTAAGGTAGTCCTGGAGGCGGCTGTGGCTGCGGGAGCTCCCGAAGGCATCATTTCCTGGATAGACGTTCCTTCCCTTGAATTGACCAATCTTGTTATGAAAGAAGCGGATATAATCCTTGCCACAGGCGGTCCGGGCATGGTTAAGGCCGCGTATTCCTCGGGTAAGCCGGCCGTAGGCGTGGGCGCGGGCAATACTCCCGCTATTATAGATGAATCTGCCGATTTGCTTTTGGCCGTCAATTCCATTATTCATTCCAAGACATTTGATAACGGCATGATTTGCGCATCCGAGCAGTCGGTTATAGTTTTAGAGCCTGTTTACGCTAAAGTAAAGGAAGAATTCAAAAAGCGCGGATGCTATTTCCTCAATAAGGAGGAAACCGAAAAAGTACGCAAGACTATTATAATCAACGGCGCGCTTAACGCCAAGATAGTAGGTCAGCCCGCCGCTAAGATAGCGGCTCTGGCAGGCGTAGAGGTAGCTCCCGAAACCAAGATTTTGATAGGCGAGGTTACCAGCGTGGACTTAAGCGAAGAATTTGCCCACGAAAAGCTTTCGCCCGTGCTGGCCATGTATAAGGCCAAGAATTTTGACGACGCGCTGGATAAGGCGGATCAGCTTATAGCGGACGGCGGATATGGCCATACCTCCTCTATTTACCTGGACGTTGTTACTCAGCAGGAAAAGCTTGAAAAATTCTCCGAGCGTATGAAAACCTGCCGCATATTAGTAAATACTCCCTCCTCGCAGGGCGGTATTGGCGACCTTTACAATTTCAAGCTTGCTCCTTCTCTTACTCTGGGCTGCGGCTCCTGGGGCGGCAACTCGGTATCTGAGAACGTAGGAGTGAAGCATCTGCTTAATATTAAAACCGTAGCCGAGAGGAGAGAGAATATGCTTTGGTTCAGAACGCCCGGAAAGGTGTATTTAAAGAAAGGCTGCCTGCCTGTTGCGCTGGATGAGCTTAAGACGGTTATGGGCAAGAAGAAAGCCTTTATCGTTACCGATACCTTCCTCTATCAGAACGGCTACACCAAGCCTATTACGGATAAGCTGGACGAAATGGGCATAACCCATACCACTTTCTATGACGTTGCTCCCGACCCGACCTTAGCCTGCGCTAAGGAAGGCGCCAAGGCTATGGCATCCTTCCAGCCCGACTGCATAATAGCTCTGGGCGGCGGCTCGGCTATGGACGCGGGCAAGATTATGTGGGTTATGTATGAGCATCCTGAAGCGGACTTTATGGATATGGCCATGCGCTTTGTGGATATCCGCAAGCGTGTGTATACATTCCCCAAGATGGGTGAAAAAGCGTATTTTATCGCTATTCCGACTTCGGCCGGTACGGGCAGCGAGGTTACTCCCTTTGCCGTTATAACAGATGAGAAATCAGGCGTTAAATATCCTCTGGCCGATTACGAGCTGCTTCCCAATATGGCTATAATTGACGCAGATTTGCATATGTCGGCGCCTAAGGGACTGACGGCTGCTTCGGGTATAGACGCTGTTACCCATGCGCTGGAGGCCTATGCCGCAATGCTGGCTACCGATTATACCGACGGCCTGGCTCTCAGGGCTCTGAAGGTTATCTTTGAATATCTGCCCCGCGCTTACGACAACGGCCCGAACGACCCTGTGGCCCGCGAGAAAATGGCTAACGCCGCTACTATGGCGGGTATGGCTTTTGCAAATGCCTTCCTGGGCGTCTGCCACTCCATGGCGCATAAGCTGGGCGCCTTCCATCATCTGCCGCACGGCGTAGCCAATGCGCTTATGATAGACGAGGTGCTGCGCTTCAACGCTTCAGAAACTCCCGTAAAGATGGGCACCTTCCCGCAGTATGACCATCCCAAAACCCTTGCCCGCTATGCCGAAATAGCCGATTATCTCGGAATTAAGGGCAAGAATGATTCTGAAAAATTGGAAAATCTTATTGCGGCCTTAGACGAGCTTAAGGAAAAGGTAGGCATTAAAAAGACTATTAAGGACTACGGCATAGACGAAAAAGACTTCCTGGCCAGGTTGGACGATATGGTGGAGCAGGCCTTTGACGACCAGTGCACCGGAGCCAATCCGCGCTATCCGCTTATGAGCGAAATTAAGCAAATGTATCTTAATGCCTATTATGGCAAACGAGAATAAAGGAGGAAGACATAATGAAATTTGACAACCCTATCGCAGTCCGGGCAACCAAAACAGTCTATAGAGACGGAGATCTTGCTATTAAGCTTTTTAACGAAGGATACTCCAAATCAGATGTGCTCAACGAGGCGCTCAACCAGGCGCGCGTTGAGGAAACAGGGCTTTTGGTGCCCAAGGTGCTGGAGGTAGGCATCTTTGACGGCCGCTGGGCTATCGTAAGCGAATTTATAGAGGGCAAGACCATGGCGCAGCTTATGGCTGAGCAGCCCGACAAAAAAGATGAGCTTATGAGCCGTTTTGTGGATATTCAGCTATCCATACACGCTCGCCGCGCTCCCTTGCTTAATAAACTCAAGGATAAGATGGAACGAAAGATAGACGGTACTTCTCTGGATGCGACTACCAGATATGAGCTGCATACGCGCCTTGAATCCATGCCTAAGCATAAAAAGGTATGCCATGGAGATTATAACCCCTCTAACGTTATAATAACCGATAACGGCGACGCCTATATTATAGACTGGTCTCATGCTACTCAGGGCAATGCTTCGGCCGATGCGGCGCGTACATATCTGCTGTTCTGGTTGGCTGGAGATGTGGAGAGCGCTCATAGGTATATGGACCTTTTCTGCCGCAAGAGCGATACCGCTAAGCAGTATGTGGAAAAATGGCTGCCCATAGTTGCCGCTTCTCAGTCGGTTAAGGGCAAGCCTGAGGAGAGAGAGCTGCTTATGCATTGGGTGGACGTTGTAGACTACGAATAGAATACAGCGGGCTTAACGGGCTTCCTTGAGACAAGGATTCTTTGGCCTGCTGAAAGGTTGACAAATTTAGGATTTCTCTATAATGGACAAATAATTTGGGAGTTTTGAGCCGTAATACGGCTCAAAACTCCCAAATTATTTTATTATAAACTGCAGCTACCCGAGGATAACGCAGAAAATGAAGGAATTAACCCGTTTGAGGTAAACTGAGGGTAGATGATAAAGCAATATCAATATGCAGCTCACCATTCCAGACAGTAGTGCATATGAGGTCCAATCCGCCGGCCGCTCCATTAATGTGTTTCAATTAATCCTCTATAGCGGCTTTTTGGATATTTATACGTCTTACGGCTTCTATATCCACCTTTGGCTTCCGGTCGTATGTATAAAGTCCGTTTTGCTCCTGCTCTATATCGTAAAGCTGAGTATAGCAGAAGCCTATCATTTTAGGATTGCTTAAAAGCGCTTCGGTTAGTCCCTTATATCTTTTTAAGAATTGCTCCTCGTCTTGCGCGGGCTGGCCGTAGCCCCAGGCTTTATCGTCCGAGCGTTTTATTATGGTGCCTCCGTATTCGCTGACCATTACGGGCTCGCCGGTATATATCTGCCTGTCCGAGTATTTATCAAATAGCTCGCCCGTTTTAAACAGCCGGTCGTATCTTTCTTTAAATATTTCAGGATTCTGCTCATAATCATGCACGTCAAAAATGTCCGTCTGAACATGGAAATTGCCGCTTGTATCAATGCAGGGACGCATGCTGTCAAACTGCTTGGTGGTTCTGTAGACAGTTCTTATCATGTCGTCGTCCTGGCGTCGCCATGCGTAATCCCAGGTTTCGTTAAAGGGGCACCAGCCTATAATGGAGGGATGATTGTAATCCCGGTTTAATATTTCCAGCCATTCCATAAGCATATTGGGGAGCGCCCGCATATCCGAGTAATCCATACCCCAGTTGCCGTATTCTCCCCATACCATATATCCCATTTTGTCGCAGTAGTAAAGGAAGCGGGGTTCAAACGCTTTTTGGTGCAGTCTTGCGCCGTTAAAGCCTGCGGCCAGGGCAAGCTCTATATCCTTTATAAAGGAGGCATCCTCTGGAGCGGTATAAATGCCGTCGGGATAAAAACCTTGGTCCAGTATCAGCCTTTGAAATATATGACGGCCGTTAAGCATAAGCCCTTTTTGGTCTAAGGCTATATCTCTAAGTCCAAAATAGGTATGCACGATATCCTGGCCAAATTGCAGCTCCACGTCGTATAATCTGCCTTGGCCAAGCTCCCAAAGGTGTATTTCATTAAGCTTTATTGAAAAATTTACGCTTTGACAGCAGTTTGATATGAAAAATTCGCCCATAGGGCTGCCCTGATAATAAATTTTTGCTGAAAAATCCTCCGCTCCTGCAAGCTTAACTGACATTTCTACGCTTCCGGCCGCAGCGCAGGGTGTAATTTTGAAATCCTTTATATATTCCCGCGGTGTAAATTCCAGCCAAACGGTCTGCCAAATACCTGTTGTGCGCGTATAGTCGCAGACGCGGGAAGCGTAGGTTTCTGACTGCTTACCGCGGGGCTGGAGGGGACTGCGGACGTTATCCTCAGCGCATATGGTAATAAGGTTTTCGCCTGGTTTTAAAAGAGCGGTTATTTCAAGGCTGAAGGAGGCGTAGCCTCCCTTATGTGTTCCGGCGCTTTGAGCGTTTATCCATACCTGGGCGCTGTAGTCGCACGCGCCTATATGTAGAAATATTCGTCCCTTTAATTGCTCTGGCGATATATTTACGGCTCTTTTATACCATACGCAGCTTATGAAATCAGTTTGACCTATTCCCGATAGAATACTTTCGGGGCAGAAGGGCAGGGTGATTTCTGAGTCTAGCGACTGCGCTTCTATAAGGCCGCGCTCGCGTCCGCTTAGGGAGTAATCAGTTTCAAACTGCCATTGACCATTTAGATTTTCCCATGTTTTTCTCTCAAATTGAGGATTGGGATGTTCGGGTCTTTTCATTTTGCCAGTCCTCCATATAAATTGTGAATTTGTTTTATTTTAATATATAGAATAGTATGCGTCAATAGTTCCTTTAAAGTTTTTAAGCTTTGTATCAACCTTAGGACGGCGAACATAATATTTGGTCGGGTTCCGTGCGCGCAGGCTTTTATTAAAGGCGCTCCCCGCGGCGCCGGGGCGGAGCAAGGCTCCGCCCCGGGCCGGCCTTAGGCCGGCCCGGCGGCCCGTTGGGCCGCCGGCGCCGCGGGGAGCGTATTATTGCGCTCATGCCCGACGTATATATTGCGTTAGTTTTATCTGCGCAGTTAAGGCTCGCTGCGTCTTTTAAGCTTGACGGCCCGCTTAAAGCCCGGCCGGATAAGTTCAGCGGGAGAAGCCCGGCCGATATGTTGGCAGGCGTCCGGCAAGTCCCTTTAGTTCCTTGACATTAATCGCTCTTCAGGCTATAATTGTAACAATGCGGATAAGTCCGCCGCATACAGCAGTTTAACTTCCGTCCCGCTGTTTTTGAGGTCGGTTGTTTGACAAAATATTATATTTTAAGGAGGTCATTCCATAATGGCAAAAACCATGACCATTGACGGCAATACCGCTGCAAGCCATGTGGCTTATGCTTTCAGCGACGTTGCCGCTATCTATCCCATTACTCCCTCCTCTCCCATGGCGGAGGTGGGCGATGAGTGGGCCGCTTTTGGACGCAAAAATCTGTTTGGACAGACTATGCGCGTAGCTGAAATGCAGTCTGAGGGAGGCGCCGCCGGCGCTGTGCACGGCTCTTTGGCCGCCGGCGCTCTAACCAGTACTTTTACCGCCAGCCAGGGCCTGTTGCTTATGATTCCCAATATGTACAAGATTGCGGGCGAGCTGCTTCCCTGCGTGTTTCATGTAAGCGCCCGTGCGCTTGCGGCTCATGCGCTTTCCATTTTCGGGGACCATTCGGACGTTATGGCATGTCGTCAAACGGGTTTTGCCATGCTGGCCAGCGCTTCGGTTCAGGAGGTAATGGATTTGGCGCTTGTAGCCCATCTTTCTACCCTTAAGGCAAAGGTGCCTTTCCTTCATTTCTTTGACGGCTTCCGTACTTCTCACGAAGTGCAGAAGATAGAGATGATAGATTACGAGGATATGGCTAAGCTGGTAGATTATGACACAGTAGCTCAGTTCAGGGCCCGCGCGCTCAATCCGGAGCATCCTCATCAGCAGGGTACTGCTCAGAACCCCGATATCTATTTCCAGAACCGTGAGGCTGCTAATAAATATTATAACGCTGTTCCCGGCATAGTTGAAGAAACCATGAAGCAGGTAGGCGAGCTTACGGGCAGACATTATAAGCTCTTTGATTATGTAGGCGCGCCCGATGCTGAAAAGGTTATAGTGACTATCGGCTCAAGCTGCGATACTGTGGAAGAGACCATCAATTATCTTAATAAAAACGGCGAAAAGCTTGGTCTTATTAAAGTCCGCCTCTATCGTCCTTTCTCTCTTGAGCATTTTATATCCGCTATACCGGCAAGCTGCAAAACCATAATAGCTATGGACCGTACCAAGGAGCCCGGTTCGGTAGGCGAGCCTCTTTACGCCGACGTATGCGCCGCGCTTAAGGACGCCGGACGGGATAATATAACCGTTCTGGGCGGCCGTTACGGCCTGGGCTCTAAGGAGTTCACGCCCAGTATGGTTAAGGCTATATATGACAACGCCTCGGCCGCTAAGCCCAAGAATCATTTTACTGTGGGCATTAACGACGACGTTACTGGCAATTCTCTTGATGTAACCACATTTGTAGACCCCGCTCCAGAAGGAGTTGTGCGCTGCAAATTCTATGGTCTGGGCGCAGACGGTACGGTTGGCGCTAATAAGAATACCATAAAAATCATCGGCGACCATACCGATATGTACGCTCAGGGGTATTTTGAATACGACTCCAAGAAATCGGGCGGATTTACCATATCTCATCTGCGCTTTGGCAAGACGCCTATTCAGTCGCCCTATCTTATTGATTCGGCTGAATTTATAGCCTGCCATAATCCCAGCTATGTAACCCGTTACGATATCCTTAAGGGTATTAAGGACGGGGGCGTGTTCCTCCTCAATTCTCCTTGGACGCAGGAAGAAATGGATAAGATGCTGCCGGCTGATATGAAGAATACTATAGCCCGCAAGAAGCTTCGCTTCTATAACGTAAACGCTATTAAGATTGCTTCAGAGATAGGTCTGGGCGGAAGAATCAATATGGTTATGATGGCTGCGTTCTTCAAGCTCTCCGAGGTTATACCTTACGACGAAGCGGAAAAATATATGAAGCAGGCCGTTAAGAAATCCTACGGCAAGAAGGGCGACGCTATAGTTAATATGAACTATGCCGCTATTGATAATGCTATAAGCGGCATTGAGCAGATTAATTATCCCGAAAGCTGGGCGGATACTAAAGAGGGAGCGGATAAATTCCATGTTCCCGCTACCAAGTATTTTGATACTGTAGTGCATCCCATCCTGGCTCAGAAGGGTGATAGCCTGCCTGTTTCCACGTTTGATCCTTCCGGGTATGTGCCCACGGGTACAACTCAGTATGAGAAGCGCGGCATTGCCGTTAATCTTCCCGAATGGATTCCTGAAAACTGCATACAGTGCAATCAGTGCGCTTTGGTATGCCCCCATGCCTGCATAAGGCCCGTGCTCATTAAAAACGACGCGCCGGCTGATTTTGTAACCAAACCTGCCACGGGCAAGGAGCTCGCCGGATATTCCTTCCGCATGCAGCTCAGCCCCTTGGATTGCACGGGCTGCGGCAACTGCGCGCAGGTTTGCCCGGCCAAGAATAAGGCTCTGGTTATGGTGCCCAAGGAGAAAATTGAAGAACGGGAAAGCGCCAACTGGGAATTTGCAGTTAAGCAGCCCCAGCCTGACGTGCAGCTTAATACCGCTACGGTTAAAGGCAGTCAGTTCCTGCGTCCTCTCTTTGAATTTTCGGGGGCATGCCCCGGATGCGGCGAGACCCCTTATGTTAAGCTGATAACCCAGCTCTTTGGCGACCGCATGATTATCGCCAATGCTACGGGTTGCTCCTCCATTTACGGCGGCAGCGCTCCGACCTGTCCTTATACGGTTAACGATAAGGGCCATGGTCCTGCCTGGGCAAACTCGCTGTTTGAGGATAACGCTGAATTTGGCTACGGCATGAATCTGGCTGTTACTCAGCGCCGCGAAAAGCTGGCCGAGCTTATCAGCGAGCTGGGCGAAAAGTGCGGAGGAGAGATTAAGGAAGCCTGCGATAAGTGGCTGGAAGCTAAAGAAGACGCTAAGGGCTCCAGGGAAGCGGGCGAGGCTATCGTTAAGATAGTAAATAACTGCAAGGAATACGGATGCGACTGCGACGCGCTCTGCAAGGAAATAGCCTCAATGGAAGACCTGCTTACAAAGAAATCCATCTGGATTTTCGGCGGCGACGGCTGGGCTTACGATATCGGCTACGGCGGCTTGGACCATGTTCTGGCCATGGGCGAGGATGTAAATATTCTGGTTCTGGATACTGAAGTTTATTCAAATACCGGCGGTCAGTCCTCCAAAGCTACTCCTACAGGCTCGGTAGCTAAGTTCGCTGCTTCGGGTAAGAAGACCCGCAAGAAGGATTTAGGTATGATGGCTATGAGCTACGGCTATGTGTATGTGGCTCAGGTGGCTATGGGCGCTAATCAGGCTCAGCTGCTCAAGGCTGTAACAGAGGCTGAGGCTTATCATGGTCCTTCCATCATAATCGCTTACGCTCCCTGTATCAACCATGGTATTAATATGGGACAGGCGCAGCTTGAGCAGAAGAAGGCGGTAGAGGCTGGATATTGGCAGCTTTACCGTTATAATCCTGAGCTGGCCGATAAGGGACAGAATCCCTTTACGCTGGATAGCAAGGATCCTTCAACTGATTATATTCAGTTCCTTAAAGGCGAATCCCGTTATACTGCGCTTGCTAAGCTCTTCCCTGAGCAGGCTGAAAAGCTGTTTGAAAAAGCGGAGAAGGATGCTAAGGATAGGTTGGAGAATTACAAGCGCCTTGCGGGCAAATAATTTTGTCCCAGGTTTTTAGGTATTTGTAATTTCAGCTTAATAAGAAGATAAACAAATAGGCCGCGCAGTTTATACTGCGCGGCCTATTTGCTTAAATAATTATGCGGTTAGCTTTTACTTGGCTAAGGTTATATTTATATCTCCGCTGCTGGTATTAATAATGCAGGAGCCGCCTTGTGCTGACGGAGGCAGCTTTATATCTCCGCTTGAACTGTTTGCATTAAAAATTTTGTCAGACAGTAGGCTGCCGGAAATATTTCCGCTGGCGGTTTTTAATTGCAGCTCGTAGGCGTCGCTTTCCTTTAAAAGGATGTCTCCGCTGGTGCTTTGGATATTAATATTACTTGCAGCGGTTAAATTTAAAAAATCTATTTTACCGCTGACGCTGGCGGCTGAAAGGTTTGCACAGGCAAAATCAGTACCTGAAATATCTCCGCTTGCCGTGTCAATTTTTATATCCTGGAGGCAGTCAACCGAGGATAGTTTAATATTTCCGCTGGTTGAACGAACAGAAATATTATCGGTATCAATGTTATTAGCGCGTATATCGCCGCTTTCTGTCATTATATCAATATGGCTTAAGGCGGAGGAATCGCAATTTATATTTCCGCTGGCGCTGTTAAGCTGAATTTTATTAAAGGTTATGCCGCTTGATACATGGATATCTCCGCTTTGGCTGTTTGCAGCAAGTAAATCATAGTCATGCTGAGGAATATATATGGTTAATTGAGCGCTGCGTACAAATCCAATATAGTCATACCATTTTCTTGAGCAAGTATTTTTAATAATCAAAGTATTATTTTGGACGGTTTCAGAAATATTAGTGCGTTGGTCGTATGTTATTTTACAGCTATCATCCTCTGAGGGTTTTATGATAATATTGCTTTGGTCGCTTTCAATAGATATATTCTTAAAACTTTCTTTTATAATAAGGGAATCATATTCTGCTGAGGGGTATAGCTTGTTAAAGTCAAATTCTATGGATATTAAGGCTGCTATGGATATAATTACTCCTAACGCTATCAGTACTATACCTGAAACAATCGCTTTTTTAGTTTTGCTCATTTTATTTACCTCCTTTTACAAAGCAAAGCTTTATTTTTATTAAGAGCTTTTTGCTTAGCTTAATAGAAGCTTTTGAGGCTTTGCCGGCTAATAGTGACATAAGAATAGTTATGCCGGAGCAGATAATACCTGAACCTATATATAATATTCCATGCGTTATTTGATGATTAAAGAGAAAGGCGATTCCCGCTGCGATGCATCCGATTGTTCCCGCGGCAAAGGAGATAACTATGGCGTAAAGGGATATAACCAAAGTCCATAGGATTAAATATACCGACAGGAACAGGCACATTGCGGCCGCAAGCAATGGAATCCATATAGGGGAAGCTAAGATAAGCAGTATAATTTCGCGTGCGGTTAAAGAACGATTTGCTTTATTTTTTACCAGTTTAGGCAGGGAAATACCAGATAAAGTCTGGGCGGCAATTTGGTCTACTGAGCCAAGAGCGGCGACGGCGTCAGCTTCAGATAAGCCGTCTTCTATTTTATCATCAATCATTTCGCTGTAGTATTCGCAGGCCTTTTTTATATCTTGGTCAGGCAATCCGCTCAGTTTTGCTTTAAGTGCTTGCAGCAGTTCTTGTTTATTCATTTTCTGTTTCCTCCTTGACTACAAATTTATAAATAGACATTATTTCTTGCCATTCCTGCTTAAAAGCTTCAATGCGCTTAAGTCCCAATGGGGTTATATAATAATATTTTCTCAGGCGGCCATTGTGCTCTACTGAATTTACGGTTAATAATTCGGCGGTTTCTAAGCGTCGCAGAATTGGATATAGAGTAGATTCTGATATATCAATATAGGGCTTGACGTCCTTGATAATTTTGTATCCATATGAAGGGGCGTTTTTTATTGATGCCAAGACACAGATATCCAGAAGTCCGCGTTTTAATTGAGTATCCATACAATACCTCCTGTTGAACTATATTATATAACGCATAGTATAACGTGTCAAGTAAAAAATGGGGCGGCGCGGACTTTTGACGCTCTTCAGGGCGTCAAAAGCCAAACGGCTGCTAATAACCCCGCGGCGTTTGCGGCCTACGGCCGCCGGCCGGAAAATCCGGCCGGGCAGGCGTACCGCCTGCCAAACGCCGCGGGGTTATTAGCAGCCGTTTAGCCCGGCCTCCGGCCGGGCTTCCGCGCCGCCCTTATTTTAACGCTCAGGGTGCGGGCATGCCTTTTGCGCTT
>URIR01000006.1 GCA_900547955.1 uncultured Eubacteriales bacterium
TTTTGCGCTTTCAGCGCAAAAGGCATGCCCGCACCCTGAGCCGGCGGCCCGAATGGGCAGGCGGAACGCCTGCCCATTCGGGCCGCTAAAAGTATATTTTACTGCTGCGCGTTAATAAGCTGCGCATATATTCCGCCCAGCTTAATTAATTCTTCGTGCGTACCCTGTTCGCATATGCGGCCTTCTGACAGAACCAATATCCGGTCGGCTTTTTTTACCGTTGAAAGTCTGTGCGCAATTATAAGCATGGTGCGGCTTCCTGCAAGCGAATTTAGAGCGTTCTGTATTTCGGTTTCTGTTTCATTATCAACGCTTGCAGTAGCCTCGTCTAAAATTAGCACAGGACTATTTCGCAGAACGGCTCGGGCAATGGACAGACGCTGCTTTTGCCCGCCCGAAAGACGGACGCCCCGCTCGCCTATATATGTTTCATATCCCTCGGGCATTTGCATTATAAAGTCATGCGCGCAGGCAATTTTAGCAGCCTGTATTATTTCCTGGTCGGCAGCGTCCTGCTTGCCGTAAGCTATATTTTCTTTTATTGAACCGTTAAATAGGAATACATCCTGCATAACAGAGCTAATCTGTTCCCGCAGGCTTTCCAGCGTAACATATCGTATATCGTGGGAATCCAGTAGTATACGGCCTTTAACTGGTTCGTAAAATCTGGCCAGCAGGGAAGCTGCCGTTGTTTTTCCTACTCCTGTTGGACCGACCAGCGCTACCATTTCCCCGGGTTTTATTTCAAAGCTTACGTCGTTCAATACCATCTGGTCGGGCTGGTAGTAAAATGTAACGTGCTCAAATGTAATTCTTCCTTGACAGCGGGGCAAAACGCAGGCATTAGGCGCGTCGGTTATTTCAGGAGGCGTGTCCAGAATGGCGAAAACCCGTTCGGCTCCTGCCTGAGCCTGCTGTAAGTCCTCTATTGTGCGTGCAAACGTGGATATAGGCTGATAGAAAAGGGAGAGATAGAGTAAAAACGCTACGATATCTTCTACAGGCATTCCGCTGCCTATAGTAAGTAATCCGCCGAAAACTACCACTACAACTGTTCCCATACTGGTAAAGAATTCAACAAACGGATGAAATACAGAGCTTTTTTTCATTGCGGACAGCGTTTTGGACACATGCGCAAAGGTATATACGCGGATATTCTCAGCTTCCCGTATCTGTTGATTAAAACCTTGAATTTCGCGCATCCCGCTTAAGCTGTCTTGAAGCTGAGCGCTTAAATCCCCTGCTTTTGCATGAGATTCTCTGAATTCAGGGCGTATGCGCTTAACGAAAAATATGCTCGCGCCTATTATAAAAGGAATGGGAATAAGGGTAAAAAGAGTCAGCAGCGGGTTTATGCTGCATAAAATTACTGCAACGCCGCATATGAGAATTACGTTTGTTATTACATCAGGTATGGCGTGCGCTAGTAAAAGCTCAAAATTGGCCGTGTCGTTTATAACGCGGCTCATAAGCTGGCCCGTTTGGGTGTCGTGGTAAAATCCCATGGAAAGCGTTTCCATATGCTTGAAAAGGTCTACTCTTACTTCGCCGGTCAAATTCCACGCGGCCTTATGCCCGATATAATTTTTTACAAACTGCAAAATTGCGCGGAGCAGATATGTTCCTGTAAGGGTCAGAGCAATTATGACTATTACATCTCTTTTTTGCGCGGTTTGTCCGTTGGACACTATTCCGGTCAGCTCCCGGAGCAGATAAGGCCCCACCATGTTAAGAGCTGCATAAATTATAGTGGCCGCTACGGTTATAATCAGCATTATCCGATATTTTTTGGCATAGCTGAATAGCCTGAAAAGCACTTTCATATTCCTATTACCCCTTTTCCAATCCCCGTTTATATATCAACTCTCTTTTTTTAAGCGCATAAAGGCCAGGGCGGCAAACATGATAACCGGGAATATAATGGCTGTCAGCATGCCCGTCTGTAAGCCGTCGGCTGAACCGTCCGAGACAAATCCCACCAGCGCAGGTCCGAGTACGCAGCCTATGTCTCCCGCCATAGCCAGCAGACCGAATATGGACGCTCCGTGCTTATTGCTGCGCGCGCAAAGGCTTATCGTGCCCGGCCACATTAATGCGACAGACAGCCCGCAGAGCGCGCAGCCCGCTAAGGCCAGCGCCGGCCAGGGGGATAGTCCTGCGATTAGGTAACCGATTATGCATAGTCCCGCGCTCAGCATAAGAGCGTTTCTTATTTTAAGGCGCCTGCCGGCAAATCCGAAAAGCAGGCGAACAGCTCCCATGCATGCGGCGAAAAGACAGGGGCCGAAAATATCCCCTGAAGCTTTTGAAAGCTTTAAGCCGCTTTCGGCAAATAAGGAGGCCCATTGGCTTATCGCAAGCTCGGCGGCGCCCGCGCATAACATAAGTATTATAAATATGTATATACCCTTGTCACGCAGCACGTTCAATACTGAAGCGTGCTTTTCTTCACCAGGTACGCTTATGGGTGCAAGCATAAAGAAAAAAGCGTTGATAAACGGAACAGCCGCCCAGATTAAAGGCAGCCAGCGCCAGGATAACCCTGAAGAAAGCAAGGCGGTGGTAATTAAAACTACGGCCATCTGCCCCCAGCAGTAAAAGGAATGAAGCAGGCTCATGGAGGCCGCTTTTTTTTCACCGGGAAGACTGTCCACTATGGGACTGACTACTACTTCAATCAGCCCTCCTCCTATGGCGCTGAGTATTATGGAAACGCACAGCCCAGCATAGGGAGGAAGTATAAAAGGCAGTATTCCTATGCCGGCAAGTCCCGCGGCGCTGAAAAAATGCGCCGCTACAGCCGCGCGCTTGCAGCCAATGCGGCCTATGAATTTCGCAGCTATAAAGTCCACAAGCATTTGTATGGCGAAATTAATGGATATAAGCAGGGTAATCGCTTCCATGCTGATATTAAACTGGTTCCTGAAGGTTACAAACAGCAGAGGAGGCAAATTCGCTATGGCGGCCTGTACTATATAGCCGATATAACAGGCGGCCGTGGTATGACGGTAGGTTGTATGCATAAAAGTTCTCCGGATATAATTAGGTTTCACGCGTATGCGATTTTGTTGGCGCTTAGCAGCCGGGCAGAGGATAAAGTATAGAAATCGTTCTCCGAGCTCGGCCGATAAGTAAACTTCATTCTGTTAATTTATAAGCGCCTGGGCGTCTTTTAGCAGCGCCTGCATTATTTCCTGACAGCAGGCCTGGCTGGAGCCGTGCGCGCCCAGATATAATTTCAGCTTAGGCTCGGTGCCTGACGGGCGGGCGCAGAACCAGCAGTTTTTTTCCAATTCACAGTACAGCACATTGCTTCTGGGCAGCAATATTGCTTCTTCCATGCCGCCGGAAAGCCGAACGGAACGATTGTAATCTCGCAGAGCCAGCACTTTAAGCCCGCCGATATGCTCGGGAGGGCGATTTTCAAGACGGTTCATTATATCCTTTATTTTTTGCCGCCCCTGAACACCTTCAAAGGTAAAGGAAAGAGTGCGCTCGGCATAATAACCGTATTGCTCATATAAATGCTCCAGACCATCTAAAAGATTCATTCCGCGGGAGGCGTAATCGCAGGCGGCCTCGGCCAGCAGCATGCAGGCGACAACTGCGTCCTTATCCCGCGCGTGCGTGCCCTCCAAATAGCCAAAGCTCTCTTCAAAGCCAAATATGAAGGTATGCTCATTTGTACGTTCGTATTCTTTTATCTTTTCGCCTATAAATTTAAAGCCGGTTAATACCTCCACAAGCTGTACTCCGTAGGCGTTGGCTATAGCCCGGGCAAGCTCTGTGGATACTATGGTTTTTATAACCACTCCGTTTTTGGGCAGCAGGCCGCGGCTTTTAAGGGAACGCAGCCGGTATTCCAGCATAATACAGCCCAGTTGATTTCCAGTCAGAGTAATAAATTCACCGTTTCGGCCTTTGACTGCCGCGCCCATGCGGTCACAGTCCGGGTCGGTGCCTATTACAAGCTCGGCGCCTGTTTTATCCGCAAGCCGTATGCCCATTTGAAGGGCGTCGGCGTTTTCCGGGTTGGGCGTGGAAACAGTAGGAAAGCTGCCGTCGGGCGCGCATTGCTCGGGCACAAGCTGCATATTCTTAAAGCCCAGCGCATTAAACATGCTTTTAACGCTGTTTAGTCCTGAGCCGTGCAGGGGAGTATATATAAATTTAAGCTTTTTGGCCTGCTTATCTATTACGTTCATATCGGCTAATGGCAGTATGAATGATAAATAAGCGTCGTCCAGTTCTTTGCCAACGTAAATTACAAGGCCTTTTAGCTGGGCGTCCTCCATTTGAGCGCAGGGTATATTAAAATAGTCCAGCCTGTTTATTTGGCTTAGCACTTCGTTGGCGGCTTCAGGCGCAAGCTGCGCGCCGTCTCCGCCGTACACCTTATAGCCGTTATATTCTTTAGGATTATGGCTGGCCGTTATCATTACGCCGGCGAAGGCTTTAAAATATCTAACGCCGAAGGAAAGCAGAGGGACGGGCCTCAGCGCGTCGTAAAGAATTGCCTTAACGCCCGCCTGGGCGAGTACTCTGGCGGTCAGCTCGGCAAATTCCCGGCTTTTGAATCGGGAGTCATAAGAAATTACTACTCCTCGCCGTGCCGCGTCTTCGCCGTGGGCCTTAATAAATTCGGCCAGGCCGAGAGTAGCGCGGGCTACGGTGCGTTCGTTTATGCCGTTTGTTCCTGTGCGTATTATTCCGCGCATACCTGCTGTGCCGAATTCCAGCTCGGTATAAAAGCGTTCTTTTATTTCAGACTGGTCCAGTCCGGCAAGCTCGGAACGCTCCTGAGCGCTGCCTAATTCCAGCCAGCGCTTGTATTCGGTTAAATAATCGCTCATTTTTGAATGCTCCTTTAATATATTCTAAGAAAAGCATGCGTAAATTGAGGCCTGTTTAGACCGGTAGTATTATAACAGCAAAAATATACTTTTGCAAATCTAAACGCCGCCGGCAGTTTAAATTATTAGGAGAAAATGCAATGCGGCTATGCATTATTAGTGCATAAGAGCTAATAAGACCGTAAAAAGCTGAATTTGAGCTTGGCTTCTTTTTAAATCTGGCTGTCCGCGTTTAAGCCATTACGCTGTGCTTTTATCTGCATTATCTAGACAATACAATCAAAGTACAATGCATTTTTGCACAAATGCCCGCTGCGTCCGCTTTGCTGCGAGGTTCTTAAAATACGCCCGGCATGTCTTCAATCGCGCGCCGTGCGGCCGTAAACGGGCTCTTAAGCGAAAATCTCCGACTGCGAGAAAAAGGAATTTTCGGTTTTGCAAGGCGGCAGGACACGGAAATACCGAGCGTATTTCAAGGACGACAACTCGGTAAAACCTAATAATTTCCCTCCTCGGCGGCGCATTGTACTCTGATTATACCCTCAGTTTAGAAGGAACTACACGCCTCAAAACGGGATAATTTCTTCATTTTCTGCGTTATCCTCAATCAGTATACTTCCCAGTACGCTTTCTTAGTCTGCCTTGAAAATGAAGAAATTCTTTTTCTTTGAGCTTTCCAGAGTCAGAAAGCATAAAATTTGTGCCAGGAAAAGCGCGCTTGAACGAGAAATGTACCGGGCGTATATGGAATCAAAGCAACGCAGCAGGATGCAAATTTTATGCCTTCTGACCGTGCAGTTCCTTGTAAACTGAGAGGGTACTATATAATTATATCAAAAAAGCCCCCGGAAAACAAGCTGTTTTAAAACCGCCTATTCCCAGGGACAGCCGTCAGCACAACGTCTATATACCCAGCTGCCGCTAAAAAATTGCTTTTAGTCAGCCCAGCGCGACATCCAGAATCATCATAACAAGAAAACCCGCTATAACGCCGATAGTGCCTATATTAGAATGCTCTCCCAAATGCGCTTCGGGAATCAGCTCCTCCACCACCACATATACCATGGCTCCAGCGGCAAAGGAAAGCAGCCAGGGCATTACAGCTCCTGCAGCGCCCGCTATGAGCACGGCTATAACTCCAAATACCGGCTCAACCACCCCCGACAAGCCGCCGTATAAAAACGCCTTGCCAGCCGGCAGACCCTCTTTGCGCAAAGGCAGAGAAATAGCTGCGCCTTCAGGAAAATTCTGTATTCCCATGCCAATTGCCAGCGCCGCCGCAGATGAAACGGCGGCCGTCTCTCCGCCCGGCTGCGCAGCCAAAGCAAAGGCCAACCCTACCGCCATTCCCTCGGGAATATTATGCAGCGTAACTGCAAGCATTAAAAGAGTACTTCTTCTAAAAGCGGACGGCACTCCCTCGGGCTTCTGTGAATCTATATGCAGATGCGGAATAATAAAATCCAGCCCCATAATAAAGGCTACGCCCAAAATAAAACCGCCGGCCGCAGGAATCCAACCTATGCCGCCGTTTGCCTCAGCCTCTTCTATAGCTGGAATAAGCAGGCTCCAAACAGAAGCCGCTATCATAACCCCCGCTGCAAAGCCCAAAAAAATACGCTGTACCGACGCCTGCATAGTTTTTCTAAAGAAAAATACCATAGACGAACCCAAGCAGGTCATAAAAAATGTAAAAAGCGTTCCGGCTGCCGCCCATGCCAATGGTCCCATAATTTCCGCCCCCTTATACAGCGCTCATCAAATTCATCCTATTAAAAAGCTATTGAAAAAATTATAGCACACCTTCGGCAGCCCCGCAACATGTGCATCTCGCCGAAAGCACCGCATGGAGCGCACAGGCGCTGCTGCTATGCACTCTGGCCACCGGCACATTGTTGCGCTTCGCCTCCTGAAAAGCGCTGATAACCATTTTATGAGAAACAGTATTAGTAAACAATATCAATAAATCAGGCCGCCCCATTTTCTTTTTTAGAGAACCGTTTTCCTTGGCGAAAACCTTCGCCTTGCAGCCATATTCCCTGCATATATTTTCATACTGACAAACCATGCGTTCATTACCGCCTATTATTACTACGCTCATATCGTCTCCTTCAAGCAAATTATTAGTTAGTTTAAACTAACTAACGCTAACTTTAGCACATCCGGCGCTATATGTCAATAGTTTTTACGCAAAAAAGCCAATATTCCTGTTTTTATATTTACTGCACTATTAAAACTCTCAGCTTAGTTCCAGCCATTCACAATATAACCCTAAATTAACAAGGAGATACAAGATGCACGCCTCTGGCAGTCTGATTTCGGCATTTTCTGCGTCATCGTCAATGGGTGTACGTGTTCAGTACACGAAGCGAAAAGCAACACAGCAGGACACTCAAACAGCCCTGTTCTGACCGTATATGCCCGTGTCAATTTAGGGTATGCTTAAATAATAAAACAGGGAAACGCGCTTAAAACGCATCTCCCTGCTTATTCCGCCGACTGAATACCGGCTTATTTTTTCTTTCTTTTTTCAAATTGAGGCTTCAGATGTATATTATATATCTGATTATAAGCCTCAGCTTCCCCTGAATTCTGGGGAGCGGTGGCCGTTAGGCCCGTGCATTCGGTAGCCGAAGCTACCGAACGGGGCATATCTATATCCAGGTCGTCCTCCTGATAAAATTCATCATCCATACAGGCGCCTCCTTTGCTTTATCGCTTCATCAATAGCTTGCGCAAATTAAGCGTCTTTTATGAATTTTATTTTTCAAACACAGGGAAACAGCTGAACTCGTCCTGCTCCAAATCGAAATACGGGATTACATCGTATTCATCCAGGCCCTTTACGGCAAATTCCAGCTTTTCTCCCTTTCTAACAAGGCGTTCGAGCAATTCATCCACACTAATAGGCAGCACAAGCGTCGGCTCGTTATCCCCTATACCCTCGCTGGTCAGCGGGCCGCGCACAGCCATAAGCAGAGGACCGTATTCCAAAGCATAGCGCTTCTTACCCTCTACATTATTAGCGCCCTTATACTGCGTAGCCTTCATAGCCATAGGCAATTTAAAGCTTATAACCGTGCAGCCTTCCCATTCACGGTCAAATACAGCGTATCCTCCGGGCTCTCCCGTCGCCGCTTTCTCGCCGTCAATATAAATTTCAGTCGGCTGAGTCATCCAGCGGGGCATACGCACTCTAAGCTTCATACGGCCCTTCTCAGGCGCTTTCACCGTCAAATAAACCGTATCCTCATACGGGAAGCGAGTATCCATACTAACCGTAAAGGTTTTGCCGTCCACCGCAATATCCATAGCCGCAGCAGAGAAGAGATTAACATAAACGCCCTCCGCGTCAGGCATGTATATAAATTGCGGAATCATGCCAATAGCCGCCGTCGCCTGAATTTCACAGCAGGTATTAAAGCGGCCGGGAGCATATTTCACGCCGTTCATATGATTGAAATACCTTATTCTGCCATCCTCGCCCTGGCAGGCAAGAACTATATTATAGAGGCTCTGCTCCACATGGAAGGCGTAAAGCTCGTTATCCGGCTCAAGCTGAAGCAGTCTGTGATTAAGGTCTATCCAGAATACGTTAGCGCAGGTCTCATAAATATTCGTAGGCAGGTTGGCAATAAGCTGGGAATTGGGCGCAACCTCAAAATGCTCGCAGATGCTTATGCCGCCTCCGATATTTTGGAAATAGTTATGATAAATATCCCAGCCGCCCTTGCAGGCATCAAGATATTTCTGCTCGCCCGTCGCCTTATATTCCTCAAAGAAAGCCACTATACTGGTGATAAGGTAGTTATGGGGACGATTGAGGGTAAAGCGGTATATGCATTCAGGGATGCGCTGCTTTAAGAAATCCATCCACCATTCCAAATCGTAATATTTCATGGTGGTAATAATATCGTCAGGAGCGCCTGCAGGGCTGTTATACACCATAGGTCCGGCTACGCTTCCCTGTATAGCCATGCTGTCCATAAGCATATAGGGCAGATATTCCTCGGCCGAATTAAACCAGTCGTAGAATTTGCGCAGCATATCGTATACTTCATTAAAACCGGCGAGACCGCAGGCCAGCATGCCTTTAGTAAACATAGCCCTGTCGTAATTCTTTTCCTCGCCTCGGCTGACAAGAGGCCACGCCTGATGCACCCAGAGCCGGTAATTCTTGCTCTCATACGGCATTAAATATCCGTTATTGTTAGTAAACTGGCGGCGCTCGACAGCGTCAATTATCTCCTTGGCTATCTTTCTTAATTCCTCATCCTCTATAAAACGCAGGGTATGCCCTATACCGCCCAGCATACGACCTTCGTTTGAAGCTACCAGCATATCCACCCATATGCGGTCCCCATCCTTGCCGTCTACCCACAAGGGAAGCTTATAGGAATCCTTTAAATAGCGGATATTCTTATACATGGCGTCCTTAAATACGCCCTCGCCTATTTTCACGCCGTTTACAGGCACCTGGCCGCGGGGAGTAACAGGATGCCACTCCTCGGGAGGAGTAAAGGTTGTCTCATATCTAGCCATAGCGTCGGTTTCCTCATCCGAGCGCCTGTTCATGACCGTCCGAACACAGCTAGGCTCGCCTATTTCAAAATAATCAGCGCTGACAACCGTGTCAGAGGCCTTAGCGTTTTTCCTGCCCGTAACAGTTACCGTCAAACGGCTGAAATGCTCAATTTCATCCTGCCCGCAAAGCTTATCCGCCTCAAACACCAGCGCAGCCGGCTCTTCCTTTTCAGAATAAAAATCTATTTCTCCGTAATCCTTATCGTTTACAGATACCTTAGCAATACCGCCATTCGGCCCCTTTGGAGCGTACATACGAATAAACGGACCGGCAAAATACACTTCCATAAACTCGTCAGGCTCGCTCGTATAAGTTATGCTTCCGCTTTTAGCAGTATCCGAAGGAATGTTTTTAAATTCATAGGTAAAATGTACGAAGGCGTTATTGCGGTTATCTATATAGTACGCTTCGGGCGCCCTGCCTGTGCACTCAATATAATCTATATCCACCTTTTTATCCTGAGAAAGCACTTCTATCTTCAGCAAATGCTCGCCCCAAGCCAGCGTGCCCGAATCATAAGCTACCTTATCGGTAATTTTAGTTAAATCCACGTCCGCAACGGCGGCGCCGTCAAGATATACCCTTATAACGCCGTCGCTGGGCTCCATACCCATAAAAAGCCTTATGCGTTCGCATCCCGACAGCCTGTATTCGGCCCACGCGCCCTGAGTATGCGTAACGGACGACGTATGATCAAAATATATCAGATGCCTGGGCAGTACCCGGCGATATTCCCAGCCATCCGAATGAGTCATTTCCGAATCATTAATAATTCTGATATTATCAGACATATATAGCCCTCCTAAAATAAAATTCATTAAAAGTTTAAACACGGCGTGCAAAAAAATATTGCATTTTATGAACATCTTATTGTACAATAATATCACATTATATAAAAGGAGCGTTAAGCCATGCCTCCCAAAAGTTTACCTTATTCCAAAATAGTGCATTGGTACAGCAATTATTTTTTCAATCAATCCTCCCCTATACTCGCCAGGGCCTTCTATCAGGAAAATTACGAGGCTGGAATGCATATACACGACTTCTACGAGCTGAATTTCATCCTGGATGGACAAGGCTATCATTATTTTAACAATGGCTGCTACGAAATAGGAAAAAACGATATATTTATTATTCCTCCAGGCTACTGGCACGGATATTATCCTACTCAATCCATAAAGCTGTATCATATAATGCTGCATAAAAATTTTTTCATCCAATATGCAAAAGAAATGAGCCTTTTGCCCGCTTACCCCATACTGCTTACCATGGAGCCGTCCTACGGAAAAGAAGCCAGCCGTTATTACCTTAAGCTGAACGACGAACAGATGCACGCGCTTATACCTCAGCTTGAGGCAATTTCAGCGCTTTACGCCGATTCAAAAAACGATACTGCGCCCATGGCCCACGCCCTCTCCGTTTATATTCTCTCCTATATATGCCGCATTTATAAGGAAAAATACATATGTACGGGCAATGAGGTATGGGAGAATTCCGTCTCACGCAATATATTAAAATGCATAAATTACATACAGGAGCATTATGGAGAAAGTATCACGCTGGACAAGCTTACAGAGCTGGCCAACGTCTCCCGCGCTACTCTGTTCAGATATTTTATAAAGCTTACAGGGGTAACGCCCATGAATTACCTTACCGCATTCAGGCTTTCCAAAGCACGTGAAATGCTAAACCAAAACGATATGTCCATAGCGGATATCGCCGTCGCATGCGGATTTTACGATTCATCCCATTTAAACCGATTTTTCAGCAGAGCCTATGGCTGTACGCCTGGGCATCACAGAAAACTAATGCGCGAAGCGCCCATTTCCAAACCAAAAAAATAAATAACAGGTTTATTTCTTAATATATCTGAAATTCATACTCAAAACCGACTTATTAAAAGCCGGTTTTTGCATATTGAAAATTTCTTTCTTAAACAGGAAGCTCAAACCAGAACGTGCTTCCCTGCTCATTGGTCTGCACTCCGCACGCGCCTCCATGCAGCTCGCACACGGTTTTAACAATGCTCAGCCCCAGCCCCGTGCCCGTTTTCCCTTTATTGCGGCCCGAGCTTTGACTGTAATATCTGTCCCATATATGAGGCAGAATTTCAGATGGAATTCCTTTTCCGGTATCCCTAACCGATATGCGCACCCTATGACCCGATACTCTTTGAGACACATATATCTTTTTATCTGAACCTGTGAAATCCACGGCATTTAAAAGCAGATTATATACTGCCTGAGCTATCCTGCTCTTATCCGCCGTAACGCTTACAGAACAGTCATAATTAAAGCTGATAGCATAGCCGTCCTTTTGGGTTAGCTGATTCATGCGTTCCACTAATTCCCCCACAGCTTCCGTCAGATTGAATTTTTCCAAAGACAGCATTTTTTCACCCGCCTGAAGCCTGGACAAATCCAGCAGGTCATGCACCAGCCCGGTAAGTCGCTTAGCCTCGTCTATAATAATCTGCGCATTTTCTGGAGTATTTTCATCCGGCAAATCTCTCATAGCCTCGGCATAGCCGCTGATAAGCGTAAGAGGCGTGCGCAGGTCGTGTGAAACGTTAGCTATAAGCTGCCTGCGCTCATTCTCCATGCGTGATATCTCGCCCGCAGCATTATTAAGCGCGCCCGTAAGCTCATTTATCTCCTTATATCCGTTTGATTCAAAAGTAACGTCATAATTGCCCGCCGCAAGCTGCTGCACAGACTGCTTAAGATGCTTTATTGGTCTGTCCACCAGCTTGGATATGATAAGGGCCATCACTATGGAAAGCGCTGCAAGCGCGCCTGTAATATAATAAAGCTGCACCCGCAGAGTCTGAACGGTAGAATCTACCGGCGAAATACGCGCGTTTATAAGCACAGCCGTATTTCTGTCCAGCAGCTTAACATATATTATGCTTTGGGCCGAGGTCTCCTTTGGCTGCCAGCCTCCAAAATATTTTATTTGAGCGTAGCTCACCCATTCTCCCGTCTCTTCCGCCTGTTCGATAAGCAAATAACGCTCCCAGCTGGACATCTTATGTATAACGCAGTCCATAAATCTGTCGGCTGAATACAGTTCGGCTCCATCCCTGTCAAGCAGCATTATGCAACTGTCGTTTTCTCCCGCCAAAGTCCATATAAGCCCGCTGTCCGTACCGAAATTATCCGCACGCTCAATTTTATCGGCGCAGGAGCGCACTCCGTTTATCTTAATGCTTTTATAGAAGCTGTCCAAAAACACCACCTGAAACAGCCAGAGCAAAATAATAATCGCCGCGCTGAAACACATAAGCAGTATTATAAGCTTCCATTTTATACTTATGCCCTTTTTGAGCTTTTTTTGTTTATCCATATATTACCCTCCGTTTACAAGGAATTACACGCCTCAAAACAGGATAATTTCTTCATTTTCTGCGTTATCCTCAATCAGCGTACTTTCCAGTACGCTTTCTTAGTCTGCCTTGAAAATGAAGAAATTCTTTTTCTTTGAGTTCTCCAGAGTCAGAAGGCATAAAATTTGTGCCAGGTAAAGCGCGCTTGAACGAGAAATGTACCGGGCGTACATGGAATCAAAGCAACGCAACAGAACGCAAATTTTATGCCTTCTGACCGTCTTCCTTGTAAACCGAGGGTATCTTAACCTATATGCTTTATGGCTTCCCCAACAATACACGCTATCCTTCAAACCGATAGCCTACTCCGCGAAGAGTAGCTATAACCCCGCTTGCACTTCCCAGACTTTTGCGCAGCATTTTTATATGAGTATCCAGCGTTCTGTCGTCTCCAAAATAATCATATCCCCAAACCGCCGAAATAATCCTCTCCCTGGACAGCGCAATATTCCTGTTTTCAGCCAGATAAAAAAGCAAATCATATTCCTTTGGGGTCAAATTTATCTCTTTATCCTCAACATATACCTTACGTGCAGTAAAATCTATTTTCAACTCGTTTTTCTGATAGATTTTATGACTTCCTTCCTTTTTGCCCGAGCGCTTCATAATCGCCTCTATACGCATCATAAGCTCGCGCGGAGAAAAGGGCTTTACTACATAATCGTCCGCCCCTAATTCAAAGCCGTGCAGCTTATCATATTCCTCGCCCCTGGCTGACAGCATGATAACCGGAGCCTGACTGAATTCCCGCAGCGCTTTAACTGCGCTGAATCCGTCCAGTTCAGGCATCATAATATCCATTATTATAATATCAAATTTTTCTTTGCGGCAGATGCTTACTGCTTCCTGGCCATTCTGAGCCTCAAATACTTCATGTCCTTCCAGCAGCGCATATTTCTTTATAAGCGTTCGAATACGCTCCTGATCGTCAACTATAAGCAGCTTATACAAATATTTTTCACTCTCCGAATAAGGGGACCAATTCCCACTAGAATTTAATTTCTTATGCTTCCCGGCTGCATTTTGCCGCCCCCAAGAATATCGCCAGGCATGCCGCTTCCTTGTTGCTCGCCTCCAGGCATATTGCCTGAAACAGCTTGCTTTTTGCCAAGACTCATAACGCTGCTGCTGAAAACAAATTCATACGCCAATTCTCCCGGCGTATAATTATCCCTGGCAAAACCGCATGCGTCCGTTTCCGCCTCTCCTCCAGTATAAATACGGAAGCTTTTTCCCTGACAAAGCTCAGGAGCGGAAAAAACTATTGAATCAAAGCTCTTGCCCGGCTTAAAAGCAGCTATCAAATTATCCTGACCGTCAGTAATCGCCGCAAATTTCCCCGCCTCGCAGGGTTGATTAAAAAACGCCAAAATACTGCTCTGCCCAGCCGCCTGCGAAACATTCATAGCCATAGCCGAGCTGCCCGCCGCAATTAAAATTCCTCCGCTTAATTCAAAGCTGCCATCGTAATCCAGCGCTCCATTTCCGCCGTCATCCGGGCCGCTTATAAGCAGCATGCCTCCCGTCATATACACGCTGCCGTTGCTGTCTATGCCGTCTCCCGACGCCTCTATAAAGATATATCCGTCCTCAATACTTATATTTGTCCCGTTTTCCTGCTTGTCATATGAAAAACCGTCTCCCGGCCTCATACTGCCGGTATCTGACCCTCCGGCAGAATTGACGCCGTCATCCTCGGCGTTAATAATAATGCGGCCTCCCTTGATATTTACATTCAGGCCCTCAAGTCCCTCATAGGATTCCAGCACGCTTATATTGCCGCCCGAAACGGTAAGCGTTCCGTCAGCATGCGCCCCGTCGTCCCCCGTGCTAACCGTCACATCTCCGCCGGTAATATTCAATTCGCCGTTGCTGTGAAGCGCGTCGTCAGCCGAATCTATAATTAAGCTTCCTCCTGAAATATTCAAGCTGTTCTGCGCCTTAAGTCCCTTTTGACTCTCCTCCTCCAGCAAAGAACCCGAATACTGCGCGCTGCCGCCTCCCGAAGTAATCTTATGCCTGCCGCCCGCCACCATCAAGGAATTAGCCGCCTGCATACCGTCCTTTTGCGCCTTAAGCGCAAGCTCGCCGCTTAAAATAATTATATTTCCCTTCTGAGAGTCCTCATCATTAGTGCTCCTAAGGCCGTCGCCCGAAGCGCTAATTTTCAAAACTCCGCCGTCTATTGCCAGAGAGTCCCTGCCCACAAGGCCGTTATCGACAGCCTCCACCATTATTTCTCCGCCGGTAATTTTTAGAACGTCCTTTGAGCCTATCCCGTTATTAAAAAGAGCTTTAACCGCCAGACTGCCCCGGCCGTTTATAGTTAAATCATCCTTGCTGAATATTGCAGCGTTAGGTTCTTCTTCCTCGGGTGCATCGTATGTATAGCTTTGACCATCCGTTATATAATTTTTAGTGCCTTCGCTCAGCGTTATAATAGTTTTATCCGACCTTTTTATATATACAGGAGCGCTTGTTGGGCATTCCAGGCTCAAACCGTCAAAAATTATGTGTACGACGCAGTCCTCCGCATCCACTATCAGCCTGCCGTTTTCAGACTGTCCTGAAACAATATAATCTCCCGAACGAGTTATAACCGCAGTATTCTTATCCGCCTCAGCTCCGTCTCCCTCAATTGAAACGCCCGACTGAGAAAAAAGAATTTTTGCAGCCTGAGCAGAATATTCGGTATTATAATCGCTTTGATCAAAATCCGCCCCCGGCGATTCTAAGTTACCGGTATCTCCAGGTTGGGAATTTGTCTGTCCGCATCCGCATAAAAGCATTATAAAAACAAATGCCGATACGGCAGCCGCTATTTTTAAGAATCTCACACAAACATCATCCTCTCATAATTATAATTCTTCCCCCGATGCCTGTATCCTGCCGCACGCTATTGTTAAATTGCCGTTTCTGCTTATTTTATCATCTATAAACTTGTTCTCCAGAAAGCAAATATTTATTCTCTCTTAATTTAAAAACAAATAGTTTATCCAGCATATAATCCATGCCTCCTTTCACTCCGTTCAGAATTTTTTCTTATTATTTTGATATAGACGCATGTTTGGCAATTGAATACAAAATGAAAACTAAATAAAATTTACCGATGAACAGAATACAGAAAATGGAGCATATCCCCATTGTAGTATTGTGTGATAAATTCATCTTCTTTTTTCATACCAATACTTTCCGCCACTTTCATAGAAGAATGGTTATCTGATTTTATAATGGAATATACTTTATCTCTGTTTAATTGTTCAAAAGCATATCTTTTACAGCCACTCGCCGCTTCACTTGCATATCCATTATGCCAAAAACTTTCTTTTAATAAATAACCGATTTCCAACACTTCTTTGTCCTTATAGGGTTGTATCGTCAAACCAGCCTGTCCTATCATCTCGCCAGTATTCTTTAATATCATCGCCCATAATCCAAAGCCATATTTTTTATATCTTTCTATTTGTCGGTCCAGCCATTCCTGTACGTCGTTGTCTGAAAAGTCATGTTCATAAGCATACATAACTTTAGGATTTTGCAAGATTTCAGCTAAATCTCCATAATCATTTTGGTTCATTTCTCGCAAATATAAACGTTCTGTTTCTAATATCATTATATATTCTATCTCCTCAAATTCGTGTTTGTTAATTTGTCTGCTTAAATTATAGCAGCCATATATAAATTCTTCTATCCTTTCGTCCTCGCATAGTATATTTATTCTTATATCTGTCTATATTGTATTATATCATTACAAGAAATCCGGGCACCATTTGGTCACCAAAGCGTTAGAAACCATTGTTCTTGTGTATGTTTCAATGTATAAAAAGTCAGTATTTACCATGGTTTTTACAGCTCAAGACTTTTAAATATCAAAAAACAACTACTATCTTTTATCCGTCAAAGCGCTGATAAAATCCAGGCGCCTGGCCGTCATTTCCACCCAGGCCGGTTTAAAGCCGCATTTAAGCGCGCAGCGTACTGATTTAATATTGGCCCAGGCAGCGCAGTAAAAGGGCGCCTTGCCCAGCGCCAGAATTTCCCTTGCAAGCTGGCTAACCAGCGCCGAAGCTACTCCCCTACGCCTATACTCAGGCAATACGTCAATCCCAATCTGATACATTTTTTCACAATCCGCCGAAGCGCCGGCCAAGCCTATAAGGCGTCCGCCGTCATACGCGCCCAACGCCAAAACATCCCTTTCCTTTCTCTCACGGCAAAGCGCATTACTCCATTCATTTATATACAGTTTCTCAAAATCCCCAGGATACAGCAGCTTTAGCTCATAGCCGCAGGAAAGCCTTTTTAAACTTTGGACATCTGGAAGAAAGTATTCTGCCATAAAGCATACCTTAAGCCCATAGGGAGCCAGTCTATCATTAAGCAGGTATATATTAGGGGTTTCAAAGCAATGTGCGGCAGGAAATCCGTTTATATACTGGGATACCATACACGTTAAATCCTCTCGAACCGACGCTACGATATTGCCGCCATAGGATACTAAATCGCATTCAAGCGGCCTGGGCAGATATACTCTGGCCCTTTTATCCATTTTAGAAACAACCGTTTTATTTTCAAAACTCAAAAAATCCTCAGGCCTGCAGCCGCAGTCGTACGCAGACTGTTCAAGCGCAATTTCCCATATATCATTATTATTCATTGCAGTCTTCGTATCCCTTATAATTTATAATTTCGGCGTAAAAGTATAACACAGGCCCAAGGCCTAAACGCCCTGCAGCGGCAAAGCGTTTGAACTTAACGCCGCCAGTTGTCAGAGGCGTTAAATTGCCGCTATATAAAAGCTGGCGGCTGCGAACAATTACGCGCCTAAATAAATATTCAATTTATTTATAAAATTCCCTTGATATATTCGCAAAAATGTGTATAATATCTTATGCGAAAGGGGATTATAGCTCAGCAGGCTAGAGCGTTACGTTGACATCGTAAAGGTCGTTGGTTCGAGCCCAATTAATCCCACCAGCATAAGGCCTAACTGGCCTTCATTCCTGGAATGTGCGTTGGCTCCTTGTAATAATACCCACAATAACTATTAGGGAGCGTCAAAAAATGCGCCGGAGGAATGTCATGCCCCCGTCTGTTACACAGACGCCAGGGGAAGACAAACTGTTCGGTCAGCGCTCCCACCTGTCGCGAGACGGGTGTTAGTTCCTGGGGCAGACGGCATTTCGGGATTTTTGCAAAATACGCTTGACAAAATTCAAGCTGTTTGATATTATATGCAATGTTTCAGGCGGCTCTTATGCCGCAGCATATTGCGGAATAGTGTAACGGTAGCACCTACGACTCTGACTCGTATTGTTAAGGTTCGAATCCTTATTCCGCAGCCATATGCCTCCATGGTCTAGTGGCCTAGGACGCCGCCCTCTCACGGCGGTAACAGGGGTTCGAATCCCCTTGGAGGTGCCATTAAAGGAATCTCTTTTGTCTATTAAGGCAAGAGAGTTTTTTCTTATCCCAGCGCAGTATAATTTATTTGAAAATAAGAAATTAAGCGGGTTTTAACTATGCTTGAAAAGATGCGTGATTTTTTTGAAAATAGATTAGACGAATATGACGAACACATGATTAACAATATCGAATCGGCTGCTGAATTCTATTCCTTTACCGCTAAGCTGCTGCCAGCTATTGAAAACAGCCGTATTCTTGATTTAGGATGCGGCACAGGATTGGAATTAGAAAGATACTATTCGCTTTGCCCCTCGGCAAAGGTGACCGGCATTGATTTATCGCAGGGAATGTTATCTGTCCTTAGAAAAAAGTTTGCGAATAAAGATATTACTTTAATAGCTGGGTCGTATTTTGACGTGCCGTTTGGCAAGGAAAAATTTGACGCCGCTGTATCAGTAGAGAGTCTGCACCATTTTGCAAAAGAAGAAAAGCTCCCACTTTACGCAAAGCTTCGCGCGGCGTTAAAAAACAGTAGTTATTTTATATTGACAGATTACTTTGCCCTGTCTGACCAAGAAGAACAGACGCACCGTCAAAATCTGATTGCATTAAAAGCAGAACAAAATATTACCGATAAGGAATTCTATCATTACGACACGCCCCTTACTGTAGCACACGAAACGGAAGTATTATATAAAGCAGGTTTTTCATCTGTCGAGGTATTGGATAATTGGGGAGCGACCTATACTATAAAAGCAGCTAAATAAACAGACGATTTATTAAACTGATACAGCTAATTATTATTGGAATTTTACGCCCAACCCACCCTATTGGATATCCTTCGCAAAACGCAAAGCCTAGCCCACGCTTAAGCATTTGGTTTTTTATATTTTAGGCGCCGGCTTTCTTTCCTGGCACGAAAGCCCCCATTCAAACGATGGGCGGCGCTTCGGCCCCAAATGGGCCGAAGCGGTAAAAAGCATGCGGAGAAAGCCGGCTTTCTCCGCATGCTTTTGCCGCTTGATTTGAACAAAGTTCAAATCAAGCGCCGCCCAATTTCCCCTGCGGTTTTGCCCCAGGAAAAATTGCCGGCGCATCAACCCCAATATTTTAATCAAACTCAGGAACCCGTGATAACCATCCACATTTCGTCATACTTTTCAGTTAAATCTCCTAAATCCTGAAACACCTCGCACTTTGCAATATACTCGGCGTCCGGATAAATGCGCTTATCGTTTTTAATCTCATCATCCAGCATATCATAAGCCAGCTTGTTAGGAGTGCAATAGCCTATTTCATCTACATTGCGCTTAGCTATATCGCCTCTGCACAAAAAATCAATAAAGCTATGAGCCAAATCGGGATTATCAGAATTCTTAGGAATAACCACGGCGTCATACCATATATTTGTACCGTTCTCGGGCAGCGCATAGGAAAGCGCCTCGTTATCCGCCATAGCAACAACCGCGTCGCCTGAATATACTACGCCCAGGGTGCCTATTCCGCTGGCCATATCTCTCTTAATATTGTCTACGTCGTAAGCCTTGACTATTCCTCTTGCCTTTTGGTCAATAAGCAGCTGCTTAGCCTCCTGCACCTTAGCCTCGTCCCGCTCATTCATGGAATAACCCAGCTTCAATAAAGCTACTCCCAGGCTATCCCTGACGCTGTCCAGCATATAAACCTCACCCTTATACGCCTCGTCAAACAACACGTCCCAGGAATTTATGTCTCCGCTGACTTTTTCAGTATTATAAAGAATACCTACTGTTCCCCACATGTAAGGTATGCTGTATTTATTGCCCGGATCATAACTGGCGTCCATATAGGTTGGGTCTAAATTAGCCATATTGGGCAGCTTGGAATGGTCCAGTTCCATTAGCATATCCTCGTTTATCATCTTTTCAATCATGTAGTCAGAGGGAAAAAGCAAGTCATAATTAATATCTGAATTTTTTACATCAGCATACATAGCCTCATTCTCGGTAAAATATTTTACCTCCACCTGACAATTGTATTCAGCCTCAAATTCGTCCAATATGCTTTCATCCATATAATCGCCCCAATTATATATATGAAGCACATTCTCATTGCTGCTGCATCCGGTAAACATACATACCGACAGCAGCAAAACCCCCATAATTAAAAGCGCAGCAAATTTTTTCATTTCTTTCTCCTTTCTCAATACAGCTCAGTTAAATCTGCTCGTTTATTTATAAAGATCATTAAGATCAATATAACTAAAAACATCAAAACGGATAATGCATTCAAATATGGCTCTATACCCGTTTTTACACAGGAATAAATGTATGTGGACAGCGTATTATAGGTACCGCCTGTAAAAAAGCTTACGGCAAAATCGTCCAGAGACATGGTAAAAGCCAAAAGCGCTCCCGTTATAATACCCGGACGAATTTGCGGTATTACCACCTTCATAAGCGCCTTAGAGGGAGTAGCACCCATATCCAGCGCCGCCTCATACAGATGAGGATTCATGGTCTTTAACTTAGGCAGCACAGCCAATACGACGTACGGTATGCAAAAAACAAGATGCGCCAAAAGCAGCGTAACGTATCCGCGCCTTATGCCTATAAAAGCAAAGAGCAGCATAAGAGAAATACCCGTCACTATATCCGGATTCATCATGGGAAAATTATTTATAACCGTCATGGCGCGGCTAGTGCGTTTTTTCATTCCGTAAAAGCCTATTGCGGCGGCTGTGCCTACGACAGTAGATATAGCCGTGGCAAATACCGCTATGCTTACGGTTACCCAAAGGGCGTCCATAACATCGCTGCGGCTGAAAAGCTCGGCGTACCATTTTAAAGTAAAGCCCTTGCCCGTTCCCAGCTTACTTTCATCAAACGAAGCTATAGCAAGAAATATTATAGGAAGATACATAAATGCCAGAACTATAAAAAGATAAAGCAGCTTAGTGCATTTATTCAATTTATGCCGCATTACGCGCACCTCCTTTGGATGATTTCCCGCCTGCGCGGTCGGATGAATCAAAATAATTCATAATAAGCATGCAAAGCACTATGATAACCATCAGCACAAAAGATATAGCCGAGCCAAAATTGTATATGCCGCGCTGAAACAGATATTCTATCCTGTCTCCTATCATACGCACCATTCCGCCTCCCAGCATAGAGGAAATTGCAAAAGTCGAAATAGCGGGCATAAATACCATAGTAATCCCTGAAACAATTCCAGGCACCGACAACGGAAGCACCACGCGCCTGAACACCCCAACAGGGGAAGCTCCTAAATCTCCAGCCGCCTCAGTAAGACTTGGATCCATTTTGGTAAGAGCGCTGTACACCGGCAGTATCATAAAAGGAAGATAATTGTATACCATGCCCAGCACCACTCCCCCTTCCGTGGCCATAAGTCCCGAAAGGAACGGAACGGTATTCAATATATGCCGTATGGCGTATGTTCTGAGCAAAAAATTCATCCACATAGGCATTATAAACATAATAATCAGCAAAGAAGGCAATTTCATTTTTCTGTCCGCGATTATATAGCTTACAGGATAACCTATAGCAAGACAAATAGCCGTACAGATAAGAGCAAGCTTTATAGAGCGGACAAATACTTCCACATAATTAAGCTCAGAGTTAATCAAGCGGTCAAAATTAGCCAGAGTGAACGTAAAATCACTACTGCTGAAATCCGCCGTAAAAGCGCATACCACAACCATAGCCATAGGAACTATTATAAATATCCCCATCCAAACTATGTATGGATAGGCGAAAACCTTTTTATTCATCCTCTTCCTCCTGCTCTTCGGGGAATTCCTCTTCATATATTTCATCCGAATACAGGGGAACATCTGATTTTTTCATTATATGTATGTCATAGGGGCGGATAAAAAGCCCCACATCAGAGCCGGGCGCATACATATTAGTATCCTGCACCATCCATTCGTAATCCCCGCACTGTATCATCATTTCATAATGTACGCCCTTAAAAATGGTAGAAATTACTTTACCCGAAAGCATCCCCTTATCCGGCTCCACCATATATATATCCTCAGGGCGTACTACCACGTCTACAGGCTCGTTTTTCCCAAAGCCCTTATCTACGCATTCAAACTCCCTGCCGTTAAAGATTACCCGGCAGTCCTCCAGCATAACGCCGTCTATAATATTGCTCTCGCCGATAAAATCAGCCACAAACCCGTTTTTTGGCTCATTATAAATCATTTCAGGGGTGCCTATCTGCTGTATTTTCCCCTGAGCCATAACCACTATCGTATCGCTCATTGTCAGCGCCTCTTCCTGGTCATGGGTTACATAAATAAAGGTAATGCCTAGCTGCTGCTGCATTTTTTTCAGTTCCAGCTGCATTTCCTTACGCATTTTCAAATCCAAAGCTCCTAACGGCTCATCCAGCAAAAGCACCTGTGGCCTGTTCACCAGCGCCCGCGCTATAGCTATTCTCTGCTGCTGCCCGCCGCTTAAGCTGTCAATTTTCCTATGACCATAATTAGGCAGGTCTATAAGCTCAAGCGCCTCATTGACTCTCAGTTCTATCTCCTTAGCGGGTAATTTTTGTATTTTAAGGCCAAAAGCAATGTTATTATAAACATTCATATTGGGAAACAGCGCATACTTTTGAAAAACCGTATTTACATGGCGCTTATAGGGCGGAAGCTCTGTTATATCAGTACCGTTGAAAAACACCTTTCCCTCGGTTGGCTGTTCAAACCCGGCTATTATGCGCAGGGTAGTAGTTTTGCCGCAGCCGCTTGGCCCAAGCAGCGTTATAAATTCATTCTTGAGAATGTATAGATTGAGATTCTCCAAAACCATATCGCCGTCATAAGACTTGGATATATTCTTAAGTTCTATAAGCTTTAACTGCTCCATTTACACACTATCTCCTAAATTTTAAAAGCTAGGCGGCGTAGACACCCATAGCAATAGAGCCGGCGTCTTACCGGAATTCTCAATATAATGCGGCATAACGGGCTTAAAATAAAAGCTGTCTCCCTTGCGGCACTTCTTCTGGGAATTGCCCAAATGCAGAATTATTTTACCTGAAAGCACATACCCGAATTCTTCCCCCTCATGCGGGTCGTCCTCCTCAAGGCTGGCCCCCGGATTTATTGAAACCAAAATGGGCTCCATGCTATTTTTCTGCGCCGATGGCACCAGCCAGGTTATCGAACCGTTTTCGTCTTCCTTGACCGGATAATCCTGCGGCCCGAAAACAAGCTTTTCCTCAGCGCTCTCGCTGAAAAAATCCTTTAAATTGGTTCCCAGGCATTCCAGTATATCTATAAGCGTAGCAATACTGGGCGAAGTTAAATCTCTTTCAAGCTGCGAAATAAACCCCTTGGACAGCTCGCACCTGTTAGCCAGCTCCTCCTGCGTAAGCCTGTGCTGCAGTCTAAGCTGTTTTATCTTTTCTCCTATCTGCATGACAGCGCCTCCGAATCTCATTATTATAAACTTTGGGTTTATAATTGCTAAACCAACAATCCTGTAACATTATATTTATACAGCCCCAGCGTGTCAATCAAAAATTATATGATTTTTATTGAAAATCGGCCGCTGTTTTTGTCAGTTAAATATCCCGTACAGACCTGAGATTTAAAAAACGCCCGCATTTCGGCATTTTACGGCATGCCCTAAAGCAGCACGCACAAAATAATTTAAATTTTGTTTAGTAATTTCAAGCTAAAAATTTAATATTTATAAACATAGAGCGTTAAATTTATCAGTAAAAATCCGTTGAATTTGAATTAGTATAAACTAACCGCAAGGCAGCTTATGGCCGCACCAAAAAAAGCCCGTCTGTCCTTTAATAAATGCGGAAAAAACTGGAGAACATGGGGGCGGCGCGCGCAATTCCGGCCCCGTAGGGGCCGGAATTCAGCGAGGGAGCTTATGTGCTCCCTCGCTCAGCCGGCCGGAGGCCGGCCCGCGCGCCGCCCCCCTAAAAAACAATTTCCGCATTTATTAAAGGACAGGCGGACTTATCCAAATATATTTATACCATTTAACTCAAGCCGCTCAATTTCTCATTTTGAATATTATGTATTTCTTCTACCAATATATCTACAAGCCTCTCCTGTTCGGCAGTACAAAAAAGCCTTCCTTTTTTAAAAACTGCCCCTTTGCCGTCCCCGCCGGCGATTCCTATATCCGCTTCTCTGGCTTCGCCCGGACCGTTTACAACGCATCCCATTACCGCTACGGTTATAGGCTCCTTTATATCCTTAGTCCTATCCAATACCTCGTTGACCATTCCCTCAACATTTACCCGTGTGCGCCCGCAAGTTGGACAGGATATAATTTGAACCCCTTCCTGCAGCAGCCCTATACTTGCAAGAATATGCCTTGCGGCAGCCACTTCCTTAAGCGGGTCGCCGGTCAACGATACCCTTATAGTATCTCCTATTCCCTTTAAAAGCAATGAACCTATTCCAACCGCGCTCTTAACCGTACCAACTTCGTATCCTCCAGCCTCAGTAACGCCTAAATGCATCGGATAATCCAAACGATTTGAAAGCAGCTCATAACTATCCACCATCATTCTCACATCAGAGCATTTAGCCGAAATCACTATATCATCAAAGCCCAGTTTTTCAAGCAGACGCACGTTTTTTTCAACGCTGGCGCATATACCTCGCGGCCCTACCCCGTATTGGTCAAGCAGCTCCTTTTCCAGGCTTCCTGAATTGGCTCCCACTCTTATTGGAATTTTATGCGCTTTGGCGCAATCCGCCACCATTTTAATATGCTCGGGGTTATTTATATTGCCCGGATTAATCCTCAGCTTATCCGCGCCGTTCTCTATTGCTCCTAATGCCAGTTTGTAATCAAAATGCACATCCGCCACAATGGGAACAGGCGACAAGCTTTTTAAAGCTTTTAATGCCGGCAAGCAGGCCTGATTATATACCGCCACCCGAACTATATCGCAGCCGGCCTCCGCTAAAGCCTTAATCTGCGCGCTTGTTCTGTCAATCTCGGTAGTATCGGTATTAGTCATTGATTGTATCGCAATCTTATTGCTGCCGCCGATTTTTACTCCGCCTATATTGATTTCACGCGTCGCCGCACGATTAAACTCCACCTGTAATCACCCGCGTTAAAGTATTATAGCCCTTGCTATTTCCAGCACTATCACAAGCCCGATAAGAAGCATAAAGCCTATGGCGTGAATCTTGGCCTCCAGTTCTCTCTTAATGGGCTTTCTTCTTATAGCCTCTATAATTACAAATACCATACGTCCTCCGTCCAGAGCAGGAATGGGCAGCAGATTAAAAATAGCCAAATTCATTCCTATAATCCAGAAAAGCTGCAGAATCATCAAAATCGCACCCTGAGAACCGGCGGATTCCACTCCTATAGAAATCTGGTCGGACATTATCCCTATAGTGCTTATAGGACCGCTGACGTCCTGTATACTGGCGTTGCCAGTAAATAAACGTCCCAGAAAAGCAAACATTTCCTTTGTAAGATCCCAGCTTGTGCTGAAGGTAGCCTTAACTGCCTCGCCTACTGGTATAGGAACAGTATTATAAGTAATTGTTATGCCCAGCTTTAAAACTTTATTTCCCGCTTCGTCCTCGCTTTCATATAATTCAGCAGGCACCTGAACGCTCTGTCCGTCTCTGTCAACGGTCAGCACCATATCCATTTCCTTGGCCTCGGCCAATTTATCCAGCTGCGCTTTAAACTCGTCATAGCTGCCTACCTGTATACCGTTTACCGCAGTTACAATATCTCCCTTCTGCAAAGCCTGCTGCTGCGCGGGAGCATCCTCAGCCACGCTGGATATAACAGGCGCGGGCAGCTGCTTACCTATTATACATATCGCTATAAAACAGGTCAGCAAAGCAAATATAATATTAAAGCCCGCTCCGGCAAAAAGCACAAGCAAACGCTTATACCACGGCATATTATTCATAGCGCGCGGGTCGTCAGGCGCGTCCTCATCTTCACCCGCAAAAGCAACAAAGCCGCCCAGCGGCAATGCCCTTATCGAATATTTAGTCTCTTTTTTACCCCAGGAAAAAAGCTTAGGACCAAAACCTATGCCAAATTCCATTATCCGGAATTTCAACAATTTCCCCACCGTATAATGTCCCAGCTCATGCACTATAATAAGCACGCCCAGAATTAAAATTGCAATAAGTATATACAATAAACTCATTATACCGCCTCAACTTCCCGTCAGCCTCAGCGCAGCCGCTCAAGCCTAAAATTCTATTTGCCGTATAAATTCCCCCGACACAGCCCTCGATTCCCTGTCTGCTTCATGAACTGCCTCAATGCTCTCGGCCGGCGTTATTTCCACTCTTGAAATAGTATGCTCTATAATCGTCGGAATATCACCAAAGCCTATCCTTTTATCCAAAAATGCCCTGACGGCCGCTTCATTGGCTCCATTAAGCACGGCCGGAGCAGTTCCGCCCATTTCCAAAGCCCGGTATGCCAGCTTTAAGCAGGGAAAGCGCGTCATATCCGGAGGCTCAAAGCTTAAACTAAGAGCGCTTGCAAAATCCAGTCTTCTAACTCCGGCCTCCAATCTTTTTGGATAGGTCAGAGCATACATTATCGCCAGCCGCATGTCCGGACTGCCCATCTGAGCCATAACTGCCCCATCCTTAAATTCCGCCATCGAATGCACTATGCTTTCACGGTGTATTACCGTATCTATTTTCTCGCCTGGTATATCAAACAGCCAGCGCGCTTCAATTACCTCCAGCCCTTTATTCATCAGAGTCGCGCTGTCTATGCTAATCTTTGGGCCCATGCTCCAATTCGGATGAGCCAGCGCTTGGGCAACCGTTACTTCGCCCAAATTGCCCCTGTAATCCAAAAAAGGCCCTCCTGAAGCAGTTAGAATTATCCTTTCCAGCATTCTTGGATTCTCGCCGTTCAGGCATTGAAATACCGCCGAATGCTCGCTGTCCACAGGCAGCAGACGTTCCCCAGCACGGCCAGCCAGCCGCATTACGCATTCTCCCCCCGCTACTAAGGCCTCCTTATTGGCCAGCGCTACTCTCTTACCTGCCTTCAAAGCGGCTATTACGGCGTCCAGCCCTGCTATGCCTACGATTGAAACTAAAACCATATCGGCGCTATCCAGCCGTGCCAGCTCGCATATTCCCTCCGGCCCGCTTAAAAGCTTAGTTCCGCATGAATCAAAATTTCTTGCGGCGTCCTTATTGGCCAATGCGGCATAATCAGGCTTATACTTAGCTATCTGCGCTTTAAAAGCCTCTCCGCCCGTATCTGCGGCAATACCGCGTATTCTAATAAGCTCGGGATACATATCGGCCAAAGCCAACGCCTGCGAGCCTATAGAGCCCGTAGAGCCTAAAATAACCAAATTAATCATATCAAATAACTCATTATCCTGCTGTAAATAAATATAAGCACGGCATTAACTATTATGCTGTCCAGCCTATCCAGAGCGCCGCCGTGCCCGGGCAGATATTTGCCGAAATCCTTTATTCCGCAGAAACGCTTAAGCATACTGGCCGAAAGGTCGCCCACCTGCGAAAAAAAACCGCTTGCAAAGCCTATTACAACATAATGCTCTAAGGGTATGCCCTGCCAAAAAAACTTATTAACTATCAAACCCATAATCAGTCCGAAAAAAGTGCCGCCCAGAAACGCTCCTATACATCCAGCTACAGTCTTTTTGGGGCTTATTTCAGGGCAAAGCTTTTTCTTGCCCAAACTGATTCCCATAAAATACGCCATGCTGTCGCAGGCGCTGGGCAATATCAATGTCATTGCAAGAAATACCTGCGTCATATCCTGATTGCTTCCGCAGGCAATAAAAAGCAGCATGGAAGCGGGCAGAACCGGATACATAAGCAGAAACAGCGTAAGCATTACGTCCAGAAAATCACTCTTGCGCACAAATACGGCGGCGCATAGAGTAAGCACTACGCTTATTGCCAGCAAAATGCAGACTCCCGTAAGCTCGAGGATTTTATAAGCAGGCAACATTAAAACGGCGGTTGCAAGCACCACCGGCCAAAGCACCTTATAGCCCGCCGCCTTAAACGCCCGCAGCGCGTCCAAAGCCGTTGCCAGCAGACCTATATACGCGCATATTAAAGCAAACCAGCCGCCCAGAATTATAGCCGCTGCGCAAAGCAATATAAGCAGAGCGCCCGTTATAATCCGTTCCTTGCTAACTCTACCTGCCAAATTTAAATTCCTCCAAATCTGCGCACGCGGTTTCGGTATTCCTCAAGCGCCCTGTCAAAATGCTCGGGTGTAAAATCCGGCCATGCAACGTCAGTAAAATAAAGTTCAGAATACGCCGCCTGATAAAGCAGAAAGTTGGACAGCCGTTCCTCACCGCTTGTGCGGATTATAAGGTCCGGATCAGGAATGCCGGCCGTATAAAGGCAGCTCTCAAACAATTCAGAATTTATCTGCTCCGGCTCAAGGTTCTGAGCAAGCGCCCTAGCGTATACCCGTCTAACAGCCTGCAATATTTCATCCCTAGCCCCATATGCCAGCGCAATATTAAGCAGCATTTTTCTGCCCTGCGAGGTTCTCTCAAGAGCATTGGCTATTTGAACGGCCACCCGCTTAGGGAACGCCTCTACTCTCCCCAAAATGCGCAGCCGCACGCCGTTAGCCGCCAGCGTGTCCACATCCCGCGTCATAAAATCGCACAACAGATTCATAAGCGCCCCCACTTCTTCCTCGGGCCGCTTAAAATTTTCCGTTGAAAAAGCATACACCGTCAAAATTGGCAAACCAATATCTCCGCAATGCCTGACCAGCCTGCGGACAGATTCCACTCCCGCCTTATGCCCGAATGTGCGCGGCATGCCTCGTTTTTTAGCCCACCGTCCGTTCCCGTCCATTATGACGGCTACATGAGCGGGCATATCCTCCGGATAATTTACAGAACCATAATCCGCCATTAGATGGACATAATCTCCTTTTCCTTCTCTGCCGCCAGAGAATCCAATTCCTTGATTTTTCCATCGGTCAGCTTTTGAATATTCTCCTCAGACCGTTTAGCGTCGTCCTCGGTTATTGCGCTGTCCTTCTTTAATTTTTTAACAGCCTCATTTGCGTCCCGTCTTATATTCCTTATAGCAATCTTGGCTTCCTCAGCCATTTTTTTAACCTGCTTCACAAGCTCCTTACGCCGCTCCTCAGTAGGCTCTGGAAATATAAGACGCAGAGTCTTGCCATCGTTAACCGGATTAAGACCTAAATCAGATTTCTGTATGGCCTTTTCCACTTCCTTAAGCATAGAAGCGTCCCAAACGGATATTTGAAGCATCCGAGGTTCGGGCACATTAACGCTGCCTATTTGGTTAATAGGTGTGGAAACACCGTAATAATCTACAGTAATTTTATCCAGCACCTGAGGATTAGCCCTGCCTGCGCGAATAGTAGCTAAATCGCTCTTAAAAACCGAAACGCTTTTCGCCATTTTTTCCTTAGCCGAGGTCTCAAGCTGATTAATTTCAACTGCCATAAATACTGCTCCTTTTCTCCGGCGGTAAAAATAACGCGCGGGCTTCTGCGCCGCCGGTGACAGACCGCCTCATATATTTATATAATAACAAATACCGTTAAATATTTCAAGCAAAATAAATCCAACCAAGCTATAAGTCCATATTGGTTTAAAGCGCCGCCAGCCTTCAGCCCATCTCGAGCCGCGCCGCATGCGCTTTTCACATCTTCACGCTTAAAAGTTTCTCCCTGCCATTAATAAAACAGAATGGGAATACGCCTAAGATACGGAATATATAAAAGCCGCGCGCTATTAATGCTTTGCAGCCGGTAGCGTCAATAAAATTCCGTCTCTACTTTATTTGAAACTATAGTTCCGTTTCCTTCGCCGCAGACAGCCTTAAGAATGCTGTCCTCTCCCTTGAGCGCAAATAACTCCAAAGGTATATCATTATCCATGCATAAGCTGGTAGCCGTACTGTCCATAACCTGAATGCCTCTTTCCAGCACATCCATATAGCGAATGCTCTTATATCGCCGGGCCTGAGGATTCTTACGCGGATCAGCCTCGTACGCTCCGTCGATATTCTTAGCCATAAGCACTACGTCCGCCTCTATTTCAGCCGCACGCAGCGCCGCTGTAGTATCTGTCGAAAAGAAAGGATTGCCCGTACCGCAGGCGAATATAACAATCAGCTTCTTATCAAGATGACTCATAGCCTTGCGCCGTATATACGGCTCGGCAATCTCATTCATAGCTATTGCTGTCATAACCCTTGTCTTATAGCCCTTATGCTCTAAGGCGTCCTGCATGGCCAGAGAATTTATTACCGTAGCCAGCATTCCCATATGGTCGGCCGTAGAACGGTCCATATCCCGTCCCTGGCGGCCGCGCCAGATATTGCCGGCTCCTATAACTATGCCTACTTCTACTCCCAGCTTAACTACCGAAATTATCTGGTCGGCAACGTTGGAAATAGTTTCTCCGCTTATTCCAAATCCGTTTTCGCCCGCAAGAGCCTCTCCGCTTATTTTTATTACAACGCGTTTATATGCCGGTTGCATGACTACCTCCGCACAAAATAAAGGCCCTCCGCATAAAACTATAAAGCGGCCGGGCCTTAAATTTATAGAATTATTTTATCTGTCCCATTACTTCCTCGGCGAAATTATCCTGGCGTTTTTCCAGGCCCTCGCCCATTTCATAGCGTACAAAACGGCGGATGGAAATCTTTTCGCCTACTTTTACAACCTGATCGTTGACCATCTGGCCGATGGTAGTATCGGTATCCAGAATATACTGCTGTTCCATAAGGCAAACTTCCTTATAAAACTTAGAAATACGGCCCTCCACTATCTTATCAACTATCTTTTCAGGCTTGCCCTCGTTAAGCGCCTGGGCGCGGATTATTTCCTTCTCGGCGTCAATCTCCGCCTGAGGAACCTCCTCCTTAGTAACATAAAGCGGCTTTGCAGCGGCTATATGCATGGCAATGCTGTGAACAAAAGCCTTGAAATCAGGGGTTTTTGCCACAAAGTCAGTTTCGCAGTTTACCTCTACCATTACACCTATTTTCCCGTTTAGGTGTATATAGGATTCTACAATACCCTCGGCAGCTATTCTGCCGGCTTTCTTAGCTGCTGCGGCTAGACCCTTTTCACGCAGAATCTTAATAGCCTCTTCCATATCTCCATTCGCCTCTACCAGGGCGCGCTTGCAGTCCATCATGCCTACGCCTGTTCTTTCGCGCAGCTCCTTGACTTCCTGTGCAGTTACCATAATTAATTACACTCCTTTATCCATGCTTTTTTAAAAAAGGGGAAGAAACCACCTTCCCCCTGAAATAAAACGTTAACCTTCCTGAACCGGCTGAGAAATTTCCTCAGCTATCTGAGCGGCCTCTTCCTGACTAACCTCAGCCTTTTCCTCTTCAGGCGCATCCTCGGCAACAGGAGTCTCCTCCCCATCGTACATGGATTCGCCCTGTCTGGCTTCCAGTACCGCGTTAGCCATAGTGCTTGCTATAAGCTTAACCGCGCGTATTGCGTCGTCGTTGCCGGGTATAACATAGTCGGCGTCGTCAGGATCGCAGTTGGTATCCACAATGGCTACTACCGTAATGCCCAGCCGCTTAGCCTCGCATATAGCGTTATGCTCCTTGCGCGGGTCAACTACAAACATAACTCCAGGCAACTTATCCATATTACGGATACCGCCGAAATTAATGATAAGCTCTTTCTTTTCCTTGCCGAGCTTAGCCTGCTCCTTTTTGGGCAGCAGAGCCATTTGTCCGCTGTTTTCCATTTCCTCCAGCGCGTTAAGACGGGCAATGCGGGTAAGAATGGTCTTGAAATTGGTAAGCATACCGCCGGCCCAGCGCTGATTAACATAAAACATGCCGCAGCGCAGCGCTTCCTGCTCTATGGATTCCTGCGCCTGTTTTTTTGTTCCTACAAACAGCACGCTTTCGCCCTCGCTTACTGCTTCGCGTATAAAATTATACGCCTCTTCAATTTTCTTTACCGTTTTCTGGAGGTCTATAATATAGATTCCATTGCGCTCGGTAAAAATATAAGGGGCCATCTTGGGGTTCCATCTACGGGTCTGATGCCCGAAATGGACGCCTGCCTCCAGCAGGCTCTTCATTGAAACTACTGACATGAAAAATTCCTCCTTGTTTTTCCTCCCCGTGACGTAAATGCTCAAGCCTAAAGGCACAAGGCACATATTAGCCGCGGGTGCGTTTTTGCATTAATTATAACGCATTTTCTGCATTATTATAATGTGACCTTGGCGGCCTGTCAAGCGTTTTCCGGGCAAGCCTCTGTATTTTGCGAAAACAGCCATCTTTTCACCCCAAAATATTAACGCGCCGCACGCTGAAAAAATACCGTTTTTTATCCATACTCAACGCACATAACCGCCCCCTATTTAAAAGCCCTGACTTCATTAAACAATTTTAAAGCACTTAGACAACACATAATTTTAAGTATGCGCGACGGCGCTTATTAAGCATAGAGCGCTGGACAAAACATATAAATTATACTATAATTACTTAGTGTAAAACACATGTTTTCAGCGCTTATACCCCCGCGCACAGTATAAATCTGCGGGACCGTTTCCTGCCGCGCTGTTCTGGAGGAGCATGAAAAACTATTATCTTTTGGGCGAGCATTTAGGGCACTCCTTTTCCGCCATAATACATAACCGGCTTTTTGAGGAACAGAATTTAAGCGCCCGCTACAGTCTGCTGGAGCTGCCCAAGGACGCGGTTAAATCCCGGCTTGAGCTTTTAAGAAGCGAAGGGGGCGCCAATGTAACCATTCCGTATAAAAGGCTGGCGGCCGAATGCATGGACGAGCTGCTGGGGGACGCCCGAGCTACGGGATGCGTTAATACCGTAATTTCCAGCCAAGGCCGTCTTATAGGAGAAAATACAGACGGAGCAGGCTTTATGCGCGCCATTAAAGGCTGGACCGAGGATATAAAGGGGCAAAAGGCGCTTATTATCGGCGCCGGCGGCGCAGCTCACGTTATTGCCTATAAGCTTGCGCTGGCCGGAGCAAAAGTGCATATCTGGGCCAGGCATAATTCTTCCGAGCTGGCTGAAAAAATAAACGGATTTGCGTCCGTAAAGGCGCAAGCCGTCTCCTCGCCTGAGGGAGAATGGCGTCTGGCTGTAAACGCTACGCCGGTAGGAATGGGCGTTCTGGAAAATTTCAGCCCTATCCCTGAAAACGCCGCGTTTAAATGCCGGTTTGCCTATGACTGCATTTACAATCCCCGAAAAACTCTTTTCCTTTTAAGCGCCGAAGCGCAGGGGGCAGAAATACAAAACGGGTTGTCCATGCTATGGCATCAGGCCGTAAAAGCCCAGGAGCTTTGGGGAAATTATTTTGAAAAGAATATACTGGAAAAAGTCTGGAATGAGGTGAAATTACTATGAAACTGCTAATAATAAATGGTCCCAATCTTAATCTCACGGGCATGCGAGAGCCAGGTATCTATGGAAGCGAGTCCTTATCTGATATAAACGCCTGGCTGACGCAGGTTACAGCGGGTAAGGCTGAATTGGAGTTCTATCAGTCCAACTGCGAGGGAGAAATATGTTCTCGCCTGCACGAGGCAATGGCTGAATATGACGGCGTTATACTTAACGCCGGCGCGTATACTCATTACAGCTACGCCATAAGGGACGCCATAAGCGCCAGCCGGCTGCCCGTAATTGAGGTGCATATGTCAAATATCCATGCGCGCGAAGAATTCAGGCATAAAAGCGTGCTGGCCGGAGTTTGCCGCGGACAGATATGCGGCTTTGGAAAATACTCTTATCTCTTGGCTATTGAAGCGTTTATACATGCTTTAAGCGCTCCTTCTCAAGCCGACAGTCAATAAAAAGCAGATTTTTTCCGGAAGCGCCGACACGCCTGCGCGCTCCTGCCCAAATGCTTTCTTACTCTCATTTTTTAAAAGCCCGCCTTGACATTTAAGGGCTTATACCGTAAAATATATTTTAGTTGTACTTATATATAAAATTCACAGGAGGAATCCCCTACTTATGAAAAAGCTATTTGCCATCCTGACGGGAGTGCTGCTGCTGTCCCTTGTATTAACCGGCATCGCCCTGGCCGACCCGGTAACCCAGGATGATATAACCTTTAAAGTAAATGTTTCACCTGCCGGAATAATACCCCCGGCTTCAGAAAGCGGTACTGTTAGTACAAGTGTTGAGGTCGTTATAACCAATAACACTCCTAATGAAATTACCAATATAGAACTGCGCATACTGGGCAAAACCGTTAAATTAGATAAAATTGCCCCGGCAGGCGAAAGCGCAACGGACAGTCTGGCGCTTTCATTAGATTTAACTTCCGACCAGTTAGGCGTAGATTTACCCTTGGTTGTAGCCTATCATCTTCCCGACGTTCAGGAAGAGCTTAAATACGAAAGCACCTTCCGTGTGGAAAAGGTGTCTCCTGAAATTAAAGCAGAATTATCTGTCAGCCCATCTGTCAACGGCAAGCAGGGCGAAACCATGGGACCGGACGGGGCCAGCGTCAATTTTGTATATACCATTGAAAACAAAGGCAACGTTAATATAACCGGAATTTCCATACAGGAGAATATGAAATCGGGCAATTCGTCGGTTAGTACGGATATTTTAAAAGGCCAGGTTTCTCCCAGCAATCCTATTGAGCCCGGAAAAAGCATTACAGTAACCGGCCATACCGCCACTCTCAGCGGCAACGTAAGCGTTTCGCCCGTTCTGCTCTTTGACACCGAATACGGCAGCAGCGAAAGCAAGGCGGATACCGTTACTGTTCAAAGATATGTGCCTAAGCTTGATTTTACGCTTACAGTAGCTAATACAAACGTAACCTACGGCTCGTCTACAAAGCTTTATTATAAGGTTGTAAACACAGGAAACGTAGCCTTGCAGAATATAAAAATAACCAATGAATCTGGAAACGAAGTCCGCACTATAGCCTCTCTTACACCGGGCAACAGCATAAGCGGCGAAGTAAGCATAACGGTAACCAAAACCCGCAGCTATAAATATTCGGTTGCCGCTCAATCTTCTGACGGCCAGTCTATCAGTTCAAGCGAAAGCGTAACTGTAAATATGGTGCCATTAGAAGCTACCGATATCAAGCTGAATACGACCATTTCGGCTGACAAGCTCGTATTGGACGCGCCCGGCACAGTAACCATAACCATAAAGGTAACAAATCAGAATGCCTTCGAGCTGAAAAATATCAAAATAGTGGACAGCCGGGATAACACCATCACCACTATCTCCAGCCTGCTCAGCGACGCAACCGAAACCATAACCCATACAATGGAGCTTAGCTATTCAGAGGAGATATTCGTATGCGCGTATGTGCCTGTCGAGGGAAACTCGGAGCCGTCCGAATTAGTCTCAAATATGATAAGCATTGAAGTGAACGGCTCTTCTGACGTTACTCCCACTACTTCCGTTACGCCCAGCCCCACCCTTTCGCCTACCGCTACCGGTTCAGTTTCCCCCTCTGCTTCAGGCGAAACTGAGCAGACTGGCCTTGGAATTGTAGACATTCTCATAATCGGCTTTATAGTCATACTGGTGCTGGTAGCTATAGCCGTAGGCGCGCTTATAACTATAAACGTACTGGACAAGAAAAAGAAGGCCAAAAACCGCCAGATGAATCGGAAAATTAAGTAGCCTGCGGTTGCTTTTCAAGATAAAAAGCCTGCTGCCTTAATTAGGCAGCAGGCTTTTTGTATATTTATATTTTTTAAATTCACAGTATTTCCTACTATGCAGCCTAAAATGAAATCCGGCAGTCTCAGATTTTCCTTAGCAGCTCCAATTCCTGCGGCTTGAAAATTCCCCTTTCTGTTACAAAGGCAGTAATAAGCGAAGCAGGAGTAACATCAAAGGCAGGATTCCAAACCTTCACTCCTTCAGGCGCCATAGTCCGTTTATACCACATGCCGGTTACCTCGTTTTTTTCTCTTTCCTCTATAATTATGCCCCCTCCATCCCGGCAGGCAAAATCAATAGTAGAAACCGGGCAGCACACATAAAAAGGAATTTTGTAATAGCTGGCCAATACCGCGGCGCCCGACGTACCAATCTTATTGGCCGTATCACCGTTAACAGCCACTCTGTCGCAGCCAACCAAAACCGCGTTTATTTTCCCTAGGCTCATAAGCGCAGCAATCATATTATCGCATATTAATGTAACATCCACTCCCGAACAATATAATTCATATGAGGTAAGCCGCGCTCCCTGCAAAAGCGGCCTGGTTTCCGCCGCAAATACCTTTAATGCTTTTCCGGCTGCATAAGCGGCATAAATAGGCGCAGTAGCCGTGCCGCAGCCGGTTGTAGCCAAGGCTCCAGCATTACAGTAGGTTAATACCCCGTCCGCGCCGGCGAGCAGCCTTAAGCCATATTCCCCTATCTTTCTGCAGCACTCTATATCCTCCTGAATAATTTGAGCGCATTCATGGGCCAAAGCTTTCTTTATATCCTCAGTCCCCCCGCAGACGCTTAACGCCGCCCTTTCCATGCGGGAAAGCGCCCAGAATAAATTAACGGCAGTAGGCCGGCTGTCAGAAAGCACCTTCTTTACACGCTCCAATTCACGCATAAAACCCGCTATATCCTTATTAAGCAGCCGCTTAGCCTCCAAATAATACGCGCATGCCGCGGCCGCGCCTATAGCCGGAGCCCCGCGAACTCTTAAAAAGCGTATAGCCTCGGCCGCTTCTTCGGCAGTATGTATGGATATATATTTTTCCTCACCCGGAAGCAAGGTCTGATCCAAGATAACCAATTCGGAGCTTTTATCGTTTAAATAAAGAGTTTTCGGCAAGGGCATATTATATCTCCTATATATTGTAATTGCGCCGTACCAGCGCTAAACCTTATTAAATACCGCAGGGACCTTATAAGGCAAAATCCTGAACCCTAGAGACAGATGCTTTATCCCTTTTGCAGCGCGGCCGCAAGCATAAATACAAAAGCAATTTAAGTACAAAAATGTGAAAAACCGGAATGTTTTTCCCTCGTCATCGCACTATATTCTATTAAATTGCGTTTTTAAAAAAGGCGGAAAAATTTACATTCTCCCGCCAGCATACTTAAATACCTTACTTAATAAAATCAATTATCCTCATCCAGGGAATCTATTTCATCCTCTTCAGCAGAAGAAGCCGCTCCCGCTTTTTTAGGAGGCTTCTTTTTACCAGACCCAATAATTTCACTCAGCTTATCCAGCATCGCGTGTATCTGGGAATCCAGCATAGTTCTAAAGTCAGGATGCTCCAAAATATAATCCTTAGCATTATCCCGTCCCTGGCCTATGCGCTGTCCCTCATATGAGAACCACGAACCGCTCTTCTCAATTATACCCAAATCCACAGCTGCATCCAGCAAACAGCCTTCCAGGCTTATACCCTTACCATATAAAATATCCACTTCCACCTGCTTGAACGGAGGCGCAACCTTATTCTTCACTACCTTAATCTTAGTCTTATTACCTATTATATCAGTACCTGATTTAATAACGTCCGCCTTTCTTATATCCAAACGAATTGTAGATTAAAATTTCAATGCCCGGCCTCCTGTAGTAACCTCCGGATTGCCAAACATTACTCCCACTTTTTCGCGGAGCTGGTTTATGAAAATAGCCGTGCAGTTAGTCTTGCTTATTATCCCCGTAAGCTTGCGCAGGGCCTGAGACATAAGCCTTGCGTGAGCGCCCACATGCGAGCTTCCCATATCGCCGTCTATTTCAGAACGGGGCACCAGAGCCGCAACCGAATCCACAACGACAAGGTCGATAGCCGCGCTGCGCACAAGAGCCTCAAATATATCAAGCCCCTGCTCTCCAGTATCTGGCTGAGATATATATAATTCGTCTATATCCACTCCTAAGGCTTTGGCATAAATTGGGTCCAACGCATGCTCGGCGTCAATAAACGCCACCGTTCCGCCCAACTTCTGGGTCTGAGCTACAATATGCAGAGCTACGGTAGTTTTGCCCGAAGATTCAGGCCCGTATATTTCTATAATACGCCCCTTAGGAATGCCGCCTACTCCCAGCGCGGCGTCAAGCTGCACGCAGCCCGTAGGAATAACCTCAAGATTCATATTGGCGGCAGAATCACCCAGCTTCATAACTGCGCCCTTGCCGTGCTCCTTTTCAATTTTGGCAAGCGCCGCGTCTAATGCCTTTTGCTTGTCCATATCTGCTCCGTTTCTCCGCAGCGATAATTTACCGGAAAACTGTCGGCTGCGGCAGACAAATTTTCCATTTTATCCGGCGTCCTGTTTTTTCGGAATTTCATTTAAACTGCTTTCAAATTATAAACGAAGGCAGCGCCGTTAATCAAGTTGTATTTATTATATAATAAATTATCGATAAATGCCAGAGTTTTTTAAAAAATATCAAACCAAGCCCAGCCTTCCGGCCAGCAATTCTATCGCCGTTTGAGCAGCCTGACGCATAATTTCCTCACGCGTGCCTTTAAGCTCCAGCTTGTACGCAAACTCCCCCTGCGGAAGATTCAAGCCCACATACACAAGTCCTACGGGCTTTTTTTCGCTTCCTCCGCTCGGCCCGGCAATGCCCGTGGTACTTAAAGCCACATCGCTGCCCGAATTATTTTTAGCACCCCTAGCCATAGCGCGCGCGCATTCCTCGCTCACCGCTCCGTATGTATTAATAATATCCTCTTCTACTCCTAAACGGCTTATCTTAGCTTGATTGCTGTAAGCCACCGTGCCGCACAGATATACGCTGCTGATTCCCGGAAAGCTGACCAGCATAGCCGAAAGCAGGCCTCCCGTGCACGATTCAGCAAGAGATACGGTAGTTTTAGTATTTATTAAATATTCGCACAGCTTTTTTAGCACATCCATCTATTTAAGCAGCTCCTTGTTAAGATAAACATAACGCACGCCTGAAATAATGGTAAGTATAACGGCGGCGCTCAAAAAAATTAAATCCATTGGCAAGCCGATAAGGTTAAACGGCATATTATCCAGCATTAACAGCACTATCGCTATATCCTGCACTATAGTTTTAAGCTTGCCCCAGCCATCGGCGGCTATTATATTATTATTCGACGCAGCTATTACCCTAAAGCCTGTAACTGCAAATTCCCTTGCTATAATAATAATGGTTGCAACAGTTATATACAGACTGCCGGTATGCCATATAAGCAGTATAAGCGCGGAAATATTAAGCATTTTATCCGCTATAGGGTCTAGAAATTTGCCCAAAACCGTAACCATATTCCGTTTGCGGGCAAGCTGGCCGTCCAATATATCCGTTAGCGCCGCTAAAACAAAAATCACAGCAGCAGCTATTCGCCAGCCCAGGCAGTAAACAACCGCCATAACCGGAATTAAAAATATCCTGAGCAGGGTCAGCTTATTTGCAATATTCATAAGACATATCCTCGCAATCTAGAATAATTGAGCATATAAATCATAAGCGAAGGCATCGCTTATAATCACATTTTTCATATCGCCCGGCTTCAACAGGCAATCTGCGCTTAAAAAGGTTTTTCCGTCTACATCCGGCCCCTGGAAAAAACAGCGGCCGTAATATTGCCCCGTTTCTTCGTCCCGTCCCTCTATAAGCATCTTATATGTATTTCCTATCCGGGCCTGATTGAGCTTATGGGACATTTCTCCCTGACGAAGCATTATACCGTCCAGACGGGTGCTCGCCGTAGAAAAACGCACCTTATGCCGCATATTAATTGCCGGCGTATTCTCTTCAGGGGAAAATACAAACGCACCCAAATGGTCAAACGGACGCAGCGTAATATAATTCAAAAGCGCGGTATAGTCGCGCGAAGTTTCGCCCGGATAACCCGTCATTATGGTAGTGCGAATTCCCCAGCCGCTGTTAAAGGAGCGTATTTTATCATACAAATGAGTAATATCCGACTGTACATAATGCCTGTTCATAGCCTTAAGCAGCTTATCCTGAGTATGCTGAACGGGCACGTCCAGATAATTGCAGACCGTCGGAGAAGCATTCATATATTCCAGAAGCTGGTCGCTCACTCTGCCCGGATAAGCATAAAGCAAGCGTATCCATTCAAAGCCCATGCCATCCAGCGCCTTAACCAGTTCCAAAAGGCCCTTATCCTTATCCCTATAAACCGTTATGTCCTGCGCAGTTATATTCAATTCCTTTACGCCTCTTGCTTTCAGCATCTGCGCCTCCTCAAGAAGGCTCTCAAAGCTGCGTGGAATATATTTGCCGCGTATTCCCGGAATGGCGCAATAGCCGCAGCGATTATTGCACCCCTCAGAAATCTTAAGATAAGCCATATAATGCGGAGTCGCCAATACCCGGCAGGACGCGGCCCAATCTAAATATCCGGCGTCGCCCTGAGTGAAAACCGGCCGTTTTCCCTCAAGCGCCCGTTGAATGCATTCGCAAATTCTGGGATATTGATATACGCCCATCAGGCCGTCCAGCTCGGGTATTTCCTCCATAAGCTGCTCTGGATATCTTTGGGAAAGACAGCCTGTAGCTATAACGGCGCGGCATGCAGGCTTATACTGAAGCATTTCAAAAATTGTGTTTATACCCTCCTGCTTGGCGTCGGTTATAAAGCCGCAGGTATTGATTATTATCACCTCGGCTTTTTCAGGAGCGCTTACTAAAGTATGTCCTCCCTCCTTAAGCAGGCCGAGCATTACCTCCGTATCTACTAGATTTTTATTGCAGCCTAATGAAACTATGTATACGCGGCTCATAAATCATTCCTTCCGGTAAATCTCGTTATACTGCTGACGGGTCATAATAATCTCACGGGGCTTGCTGCCCTGAGAAGGACCTATGATATGCATGCGCTCCATGGTATCTATAATACGGCCCGCACGGGCATATCCTATACCCAGCTTGCGCTGAAGCAGAGAAATGGAAGCCTGCTCGTTATCTATTACAATTTCTATTGCCTTAGGCAGCAGCTCGTCAGAATCGTCATCCGTTTCAAGAGGATCGCTTTTAGCGCCTTTCCCACCTACCAGCTCTATGCATTCCTCTTCAATATATTCAGGCTCAGACACGGATTCCTTAATAAAATTAACCACCCGCTCCACTTCTATTTCATCTATAAAAGCCCCCTGAACGCGCAGAGGCTTAAATTCGCCGTTGTGATGATACAGCATATCCCCCCGGCCCAGCAGCTTTTCCGCGCCTACCATATCCAAAATAGTACGCGAATCATGCGAGGAGGAGACGGCAAAAGCCATGCGCGACGGTATATTAGCCTTTATAACGCCCGTTATAACATTGACGCTTGGGCGCTGAGTAGCCAGCACAAGATAAATACCCGCCGCTCTGGCAAGCTGAGCGATGCGCATAACGCTGTCCTCTACCTCGCCCGGAGCAACCATCATTAAATCATTTAACTCATCCACTATAACCACTATCCTGGGCATGCCCGGCTCTCCCGCCTGACGGGATACCTCGTTATACCGCGCAATATCCTTAACTTTCTTGCGGTTAAATTCGCTGTATCTGTTCTCCATCTCGCGTACCACATATTGAAGCGCGCCGGCAGCCTTTTTAGGGTCGGTAACTACCGGCAGAAGCAGATTGGGTATGCCGTTATATACGCTCAATTCTACCTTTTTGGGGTCAATAAGAATCATGCGCACATCCTCCGGCCTTGATTTATACAGCAGGCTTATAATAAGACAGTTAATGGCTACGCTCTTACCTGAACCCGTTTGTCCCGCTATGAGCAAATGCGGCATTTTAGCTATATCCGCTACTATCGGCCGTCCGGTTATATCCTTTCCTAGAGCCATAGTAACGCATGATGGACTATTGCGGAAAGCCTCGCTTTCAATTACTTCGCGCAAAGAAACCATTGATACGCTGCCGTTAGGTATTTCTATTCCCACGGCGCTTTTCCCCGGTATAGGCGCCTCTATGCGCACGCCCGTAGCCGCCATAGCCAGAGCTATATCGTCGGCAAGCGCAGCTATGCGGTTAACCCTTACTCCTTTAGCTATAGTAAGCTCATAACGGGTTATGGCCGGGCCTATCGTTATATTTTCCACCTGCGCCCCTACTCCAAAGCTGCGCAGAGTGGATTCCAGCTTTTCTATATTTTCAGTCTGATCCTGCTTTATATTATGCTTAATCGGCGCAGGCGGATTTAACAGGCTGGTAGGCGGAAAACGATATATCTGAGCCGAATCGCGCGGCGGAGTTAATATATTTTCAGCATGCGTTTTTTCCGGTTGGGCTCTCTCCTCTGATTCTTCCTTCTGAATACTCTCCTCCTCAAGCTCTCCTATTTCCTCCTGCGCCGCCTCTGGCAAATTATCATAGTGGCTGGTTATGGTTATCTTCCTGGCTCCTCCTACCGACAGAGGGGCCTGCGCTTCTAAAGAACCGTCATGCTCCTCCCTGATAGGCTCCTTAGGCTCGTCGTCCTCTATAAGGTCGTCAAACATCTGAGCCTGCCGGCGTTTTTCTCTTTCCTCCCTATGACTTTCGCGGTAAGCCGCAGCATGGTCGGATATTACGTCTATCTTCTCCTTAACCTTTTTGCCAGCTTCTCTGTATGAAAAATTAAAAAGCAGAATAACTGTAGCGGCTACGCCGGCAAGCATAAGAATCATAGTAAGCGGACGGCCTAAAAACGCTGTAAGCGGATATATATATATTTCTGTAAAAAGGCCCATATTGGCGCTGCGGGCAGCACCGTCCTGAAAGCATCTGCCCAGCGCCGGAAAAAAGCCCAGCTCGGTATATGGCGGAACACACAGGCAATGAATAAAGCCTATAAGGCTTAACACAAAAACTATAGTTGAAGCCAGCTTGCCCTTATGCACAGTAATTTTCTTTAATATAATCCTGAATACGCCAAATATGGCAAACAAAACAGGAATAATATACGCAAGCAGGCCAAAGCATCCTAAAAGCGCCATATTAATATAGCGCGGAACCACCGCAGAATCCCCCATAATAAGGCAAGCAAGCAGAATAACGCCTACGGCAATAAGCAATATGCCCTGGAATTCATGCCTAAGATTCTTTTTTTGCTTATTATTCCGCTTTTTATTTCCGCCCGTGCTTTTTTTCCTTGCGTTACCCGCCATTATATACGCACTCCTTAAAAATACTATCTAACAGTATAGCACAAAACGCCGCGTTTGTGTATAAAATAAACTTTCTTGAGCCGAGGTGTTTGTTAAATATTTAACAACCGTGCTTCCGCTCATATAAATACATCCTTGATAAAAGCGTGCCGCCCGTCCCCGCAGGAACAAGGCGGCAAGGCAATAAAATGCAGCCGTATCAGTCGTCGTCTCTTCCCGAATATAAAAAATCCAGATTATCCAGGCAAATGCCCGTGCCCAGCGCAACGCAGGAAACTGCGTCGTCCGCCACATAGCAATTAAGATGAAAATGCTCGCTGAAAAGCTTGTCCAGCCCAAAAAGCATTGCTCCGCCGCCTGTCATGCATATTCCTGAATCCAGTATATCCGCAGAAAGCTCAGGCGGAGTTTGTTCCAAAACTCTATGCACTCCCTGGATGAGCTCCTGTACGCAGTCCTCTAAAGCAATTTGTATTTCCTCAGAAGTTACGGTTACCGATTTAGGCAGACCGGTAAGCAGATTGCGTCCCATTATTTCAGTACAAAGCAGCTCGCTTCGCGGATACGCCGTACCTATATTTATTTTCAGCAATTCAGCCGTACGTTCTCCTATAAGCAAATTATGCTTGCGCTTAATATACTTAACAATAGCTTCATCCATTTTATCACCCGCAATCTTCACAGATTCGCTTATAACGCACCGTCCAAGCGAAATAACGGCTATATCAGTCGTGCCGCCCCCTATATCCACCACCATATGCCCTCTGGGCTGGCCTATATCCAAGCCCGCTCCCAGGGCGGCGGCTCTTGGCTCCTCAATAATATGCACCTCTTTAGCGCCTATTTCCCGCGCCGCATCCAAAACCGCGCGTTTTTCCACCTCCGTAACGCCGCTGGGCACGCATACCACCATGCGCATATTATGAAAACGCTGCTTGCCCGCCCATTTTTTAATAAACAGCCTCAGCATCTCCAGCGTAACGCCGAAATCAGAAATAACGCCGTTGCGAAGCGGACGAACCGCCGTAATATTACCCGGCGTGCGGCCAATCATACGCTGCGCCTCATAACCTACGCCCGTTACTGCGCCCGTTATCTTATCTACCGCCGCAACGCTCGGCTCTCTCAGCACTATTCCCTTGCCCTTACAATAAATCAGCACGCTTGCCGTGCCTAAATCTATTCCAATATCGGTTGTTTTTCCAAAAAACATATTTCTTCCTTCTGAATATTTTCCGGCGCACTCCGCTTATATACCGCTTATATTTATAAGCGCATATCCGTCCGGCCGGCAAAATCTATTTTTATTTATTGTATCATAAATATTAAAAATATACAATGGCTATTTACCCAAGTCTCAGCCATCGACGCATATTCCTTCCTTTGCATGCAAAATCCAAATGGTATTTTTAAGGCCGAAATATTCTTTCATTTTTTGGCTGGGTAAAAAGTCAAGCCTGGTCATTTAATGCCCAGGCTTGACTTGCGGCTCTAAAAACCGCATATGCTTTTTAAAAGCGTTTCTATTTCTTTTCCTTTCCGCTTTTATTCTTCTTTATTAGAATTACTGCCGCCATAACCAAAGCACCGGCAATTACCGCAGCAACAGCGGCCCATCCCCACAACGGCATTAAAGGATTGCGCGGAATTTCAATCAGTCCAGATTGCTTCTCCGGCACAGCCCCGCCGTTATTTTCTGCCGCAAGATTCTCCATCCCAGCTTGTTCGCCGTTATTCTGGGAAGCTCCGTCCGTCAGACTAGAATTATCAGTATTATTGTCGGCCTCGGAAATTTTATCTTCTTCTGAAGGAGAAGGTCCGGCTTCGGCAATTAAAGAGGCTTCCGGATTATCCGCCGGAGTAATATCCGGCGTCTGTCCAGAAGTATTTACCACGCCGGGCGCCATAGACTGACCGGCCGGTAAAGACGTCTGCAGCTCCGGCTCAGAAGCGGTTTCCGAGGTAGGAGCGGGAGTAATCTTAGAAGTATTTTTAGGCGGAGCAGTAGGGGACGGAACCGCCGGACGCCGCGTTGTCTCCGCATTGCCGGAAGACGACTCGGTTTTTTCCGGGACAGGCTGAGAATTATCCCAGGACGGCTCTTTTACAATACCTGAATTAACATTCTTCAACGTACTTATATCCGCTCCGTAAAACATATCCGTTTCAAGCCTAATATATTTATTGCTCTCAGCTATGTCGCCCGGAGCGTGCGTAACCCCATCGCCGCAGATAAAGAAATTGTCAAAAGCAATATACGACTCCACATCCACGTCTTCTGCGCTGATATTTACGCCGACTAGCTTAATACTGGTTGCGGAAAGACAAATTGGTTCTTCCCCCCATTCATTGCTGAATTGCGATATATCCATAATAACATAGCCGCTGAACAGCTTAGGCAGAACGATATTTCCGCTGTTACCGCGCGAAGCCAGCGTCTCGCCCTTATCAGTTACCAAATACGCCCAATTACCGTTTGAATCATAAGAAGAGTTAAGCATAAAAAACGCCTCGCCCTGGTCAATTTTATCTATATCCCCTCCGCCGTAAAAGCTTACCCATATCTCTTTATCTAAATAGCTGCTTACATGAAATCCAATATATTCTGCATTAGCCATTTCTTCCTTGGGCGCGCCGCCCCCGGCGCTTTCAAAGAAAAAAGCGTCGGCAGCATTGGAGTATATGCAAAGCTCACCCAGCTCTATATAAGCGTCGGCCGCCGGCCATCCCATGGCGCTGTTTTTCCATGACCAAAAGCCTTTAAGAGCTGAAGCGCTTACATGTTCCCCATACCCCGAATTAAAATCCTCTATAAGATATATGCCTGCATTTTCAGGTTCCGCCGATGATTTTGAAACCGTATAGGAAAATGCGCACATCAACATAAAAACAACCGCCATACACGCAAATTTTTTCATGCTGTTTCCCTCCTGAATTTTAAATTTAAGCGCTTTTACACCTGATTATTAATAAAAATGCATTTACTTAGCTTAGCGTCGGCGAGCAGTATACGATAGACCTAAAGCGACCCGCGCTCTGCGCACCTGCGTCCTGTTCTTTGCGCACCTGCGGCTTTTAAATAAATTGCAGCAGAAATTCCGACTGTTAATGAAGATATGCTGGAGGCATGCCGAACGTATACCTGCTAAAGATAGTGCAGAAAGCAGACAGGATACACTAACTTGAAACACGCCGCCCCTGCTTATTAACATTCTGCCTTTTTAACTTTCTATAATCATTATATCATTAATTTTTTATTTCGCAATAGGCAACTCTAATTTTCAATAAACTACATCCCGGAATTAATGAAATTTGCGTTCTGCCGAGTTGTTTTAGCTCATATATTGACATAAAACGCTATCTCGTGAGCTATAATCGGATTTCAGCTCTGATTAATATTGCTATTTATAAAACATTCAAATAAAGCACGCGTCGAGAAAATTATAACGCAAAAGCAGGCGCATTAGCCGTAGCTAAAGCGCATTGTACTCTATTATTGGCTCTGCCATCAGTTTAAAAGCAGCTGCACGTCCAAAACGGATGGGAAGCTCAAAATAAAAAGCAGGCTCGTTTAAAACCGAGCCTGCTTTTCAGCGCTGCATCGCAGCCGCTTATATTCATTTAAAGATATTACTTACTTTCACCGTCGCCCTTATTCTTCTTACCTGCCACAACAGCTATAATTACAATTACGGCAACTACGGCAACAGCAATAACAATCCACGCCCATACGGGGAAACCAGCGCTTTCATTATCATTAGAATTCTCGGTGGCGCTGGGAGCGGCAGAGGTCTGCTCGCTGTCAGTAGCGGCAGAGGTCTGGTTGCCTTCAGTAGCGCTGGGAGTATTTTCGTCCGCAGGCTGAGTAGCCGTTCCGCCCTGGTCAGGATATGGGCTTACGTTATCCAGCGAATTAATATCCACACCGTAGAACATGCTGGCGTCAAGCTGAACATAGCTGTCGGTAGTAGCTATATCGCCAGGCTCGTTAGTAACGCCTTCGCCGCAGATGAAGAAATTATCAAAGGACAGATAGGAATCCACATCCACATCGTCAGCATTAATATTTAAGCCTATGGTCTTAATGCTGGTCTTGGATAAATCAATAGTATTATCCTCCTCAGCAGTAACCCAGTTATTCCTGTAATCGCTGATATTATAAATTACATAACCCTTAAAATTAGCGGGCAGCATTACGCGGTCAGGATTGTTTCGGGTAGCCATTACCTCGCCGTCGTCAGTTACCAAATAAGCCGAATAGGACTGAACCTCATCAGGATTCATATTGTCCTTTATCATCTGGAAGCCTGCTTCGCCCTCTTCCTGCTTATCAGGATCGCCTGTACCAAAGAAGCCTATGAGCATTTCCTTATCAAGATTGCTGTTGACATGGAAGCCAAGATATTCAGCATTGGCCATTTCCTCTTTAGGCGCGCCGCCCTTGGCGCTATTAAAGAAGAAGGCGTCGGCCGCGTTTGCATATATGCAAAGCTCGCCCATTTCAATATAAGCGTCGGCCGCCGGCCATCCCATAGCGCTTGCGCACCAGGACCAGAAGCCCTCAAGAGTAGTTACGCTGGCATATTCCTCATAGCCCGAGCTAAAGTCCTCAATAAGGTAAATGCCGACATTATCGGGCGCAGCCTTTGATTCCTGCGGCACAGCAAAAGCAAAGGCGCACATTAAAACTAACGCTGCCATTATACTGGCTATTTTTTTCATATAAATCCTCCTCTGAACAATTTATTAATTTTATTATAGCAACTATCAATGATAAAATCAATGCTGTATACTAATTTTTAATAGTACAAATATAAGAATTTAAATTGCAAAAGGTACAAAAAACTTAAAAAGGCAGCTGTAAAATATGCAAAAATTTGAAGCGCCCGAAGTTTAACAGCCTCCGAAACAAATATGCAGCACCCCCGCTGCGGCGCCCCTGTTTTAAAAAAATTTAAAAAACGGCCCGCGGCCGCGGCATAAAATCCCCGGCGCGCAAAGCCGCCCATTAGCGCAATCAAATCAAAAAAATATACCTATAAACATCATAGTCTAGCGCCGTTTTTTCATCTCGGCGCACACATCATAAAGGGATATATTCTGCTGCGCTAACAGCACCATTAAATGATACAGCAAATCGGCCGTTTCATAGCATATCTCCTCTTTATCGCCGTTCTTGCCCGCTATAACCACTTCTACAGCCTCTTCTCCCACCTTCTTAGCTATTTTATCCATGCCCTTTGAAAACAGATAGCATGTATACGAACCTTCCTGAGGCTGAGCCTGGCGCTCCTTTATAACTTCATATTCCCTAACAAGCTCTTCAGCGCCCGCGCTCTCCTGAAGCTGCGCAAGCAAATTGAAAAAACAGCTTATTTCTCCAGTATGGCAGGCCGGTCCCTGAGGAATTACCTTATATAGCACAGCGTCGCCATCGCAGTCTCCATTAATGGATATCACGCTCTGCAAATTGCCCGACGTCTCCCCTTTTTTCCACAGGCGCCCGCGAGAGCGGCTGTAATAATGCGCCCAGCCTGTTTTTCCGCTTAATTCCAGCGCCTCCGCATTGGCGTAGGCCAGCATCAAAACCCGCCCGCTTAACGCGTCCTGCGCTATTACAGGCACCAGTCCCGAATCATCAAATTTAATACTGCTTAAATCCATTTATATCTCCTCCAGCTTAATTAAAGCCTCTTTTAAATTAATAGCGCCCGTATATATTGCCTGGCCGGTAATAGCTCCGTATGCACCAATCTGAGCGCACCCAATTAAATCCTGAATGCTGCTTATTCCACCGCTGGCTATTATTTTCATGCCCGTCTGCGCTATAAGCGCAGAAGTCGCGTTAAAATTAGGGCCCGAAAGCATGCCGTCTTTAGATATATCTGTATAAATTATTATTTCAACTCCCTGCTCTCGAGCTCTTAAGGCCATTTCCAAGGGAGTTAATTGAGACAATTCCACCCAGCCCTTAACCGCCGCTCTGCCGTTAAACGCATCTATGCCGCAGGCGACCGCTTCTGCGCCAAAACGGTCGGTCGCCTCCCTAAGCAGCCTCGGATTTTCAAAAGCCGCCGTGCCTATTACCACACGCTTTGCTCCCGCCTTAAGACGCGTTTCAATATCATTCAAAGACCTTATGCCGCCGCCTAATTGTATATTAAGGCCAGTCTCGCTTATTACACTCTTAATCAATTCCAGATTCTTGCCCTGCGAGGAAAAGGCTCCGTCCAAATCCACTACATGCAGCCAGCTTGCTCCCTGCTCCTTCCATTTCAAAGCAGCCTCTACAGGATTACTGAAATATACTGTTTTACAGTCCGCCCGTCCCTGCCTGAGACGCACGGCGCTGCCGTCCTTTATATCTACGGCTGGAAATAATATCATATTATGCTTTCTCCCTAATATAAAATTACAATATTCCCTTGGTGCTGGGCACACCCTCCAGCCTGCCGTCCAACGACGACGCTTCGCGCAGCGCCCGGCCCAAAGCCTTAAACATACCCTCCAGCATATGATGCGGATTTTTGCCATAAAGCACAGAGATGTGCAGCGTAATTCCGGCGTTTACTGCAAAGGCCCGGAAAAACTCCTCGGCCAGCATAACGTCCATGCCGGGATTATACGCCATTTCAGGCGTATCGTAAACCAAAAATCCGCGTCCGGATATATCCATAACGCATCTTGCCAGCGCTTCGTCCATGGGCACATACGAACAGGCATAGCGTTTTATCCCAGCCTTATCCCCCAGAGCTTTATTCACGGCCTGTCCAAGAACAATGCCCGTATCCTCCACGCTGTGATGGCCGTCTACGTTCAAATCCCCCTTTACGCTCAGGCGCAAATCAAGCGCGCCATGCCTGGCGAAAAGCGCAAGCATATGGTCAAAAAAGCCTATACCCGTATTTACTGTGCTTTTGCCCTCTCCGTCCAGGTTAATGCAAAGCTTTATCTCAGTTTCATATGTAGTCCTCTGTATTTCTCCTTCTCTCATAATAATACCTCAATTCCTACTTTTCCTCTTCAAAACGTATTTTAACGCTGTTTTCATGCGCAGTAAGCCCCTCAAAGCGCGCAAAAAGCTCTATATCCTTATGAACCTCCTTAAGCGCTTCCCTGCTGTAATTAATTATACTGGTCTTTTTTATAAAATCGTCCAGATTGACCGGCGAAAAAAAGCGCGCCGTACCCGATGTAGGCAACACATGGGACGGGCCGGCAAAATAATCCCCCAGCGACTCGGGCGAATAGTGCCCCATAAATACCGCGCCGGCGTTGCGAATAAGAGGCAGCAATTTTTCAGGCGCCTCAATGCAAAGCTCGAGGTGCTCAGGCGCCATCCTATTAGCGAATTCCGCAGCCTGCTCAAGCGTATCCGCAACCACTACAGCGCCGTAAGCAGATAACGAGCGCTCTATAATATCCCTGCGGGAAAGCTTATTCATCTGAATATCAATCTCCCCTGCTATTTCCTGTGCAAGCGCCCTATCGCAGCAAATACATATGCAGGCCGCCAGGGGGTCATGCTCAGCCTGGGAAAGCACGTCCGCCGCTACATAACGCGCATTTGCGCTGCCGTCGGCTATAACCAGTATTTCACTCGGCCCCGCTATGCTGTCTATGCCCACATAGCCAAAGACCTCCCTTTTAGCCAAGGCCACATAAATATTGCCCGGCCCAACTATCTTATCAACCTTTTTGACGCTCTGCGTACCAAAGGCCATCGCGGCTATCGCCTGAGCTCCGCCTATTTTATATATCTCGCTCACACCCGCTATATCAGCGGCTACAAGCGTAGAATACGCCGGACGCTTAAGCGCGGCGTCGCACGGAGTCGCCACCATTATGCGTTCCACGCCCGCAACAGAGGCCGGTACTGCGCTCATAAGCACCGAGGACGGATAAGCCGCCGCCCCTCCTGGAACATAAACGCCCAGAGACTGTATGGGAATATACCGCACGCCCAATTCTCTGCCTGCTTTCTGCTCATATATAAAGCTCTCCCGCTTCTGACGGGAATAATAATCCCGTATATTTGAAGCGCTCTCCTTCATAACCCGGATAAGCTCAGTATCTGTATTCTTATAGGCCTGCTCCATTTCATATTCGCTTACCTTGACGCTGGAGGCATCTAAAGCAGTCTTATCAAAGCGCTGCGTATATTCAAACAGCGCCTCATCCCCCCGCGCGCGAATATCGGCTATTATATTCCGCACCGTTTCCGCCTGCTCAGGCATGGCTAATTGGGAACGGTTAAGCAGCTTTTCTATTTTAAGATCATTTATATCTAAAATCTCCATATGTCCTCACCTTCTTTGGGCCGTATTTACAAATTCCCGCATACGCTCTATAAGGGGCTTTATGCGTTCCCCCTTAGTCTTTAAGCTCACCTGATTTACCACCAGGCGCGCGCTTACCGGACAGATTGTATACAATACCTTGAGCCCATTGGCCTCCAGAGTTTTTCCGCTCTCCACTATATCCAGTATAACATCTGAAAGACCGGTAACCGGCCCAAGCTCTACCGAGCCGTTCAGCTTTATTATTTCTACGCTCCGTCCGCGGGAATTAAAATAATTCAACGCAATATTGGGATATTTAGTCGCTATGCGCAGAATCCTATCCGTCCTTTGCTCTCCGCAGTCTTCAGGCCCGGCTATGCACAGCGCGCATCCGCCTATATGCAAATCAAGCATTTCATATAGCGGCCTGTTAGCCTCTAGAAGGGTATCCTTGCCTACAACCCCTATATCGGCCACTCCGTGATAAACGTATGTAGGAACATCGCTGGGCTTAACCAAAAGAAATTTATAGCCCTCGCCGTTATCAAAAATCAGCTTTCGGCCTGCATCCCGCACCGAAGCGCAGTTCACTCCGCAGCCCTCTAATATGTCCATAGTTTTTTCGCCCAGCCTGCCCTTGGCTAGCGCTATCGTAACGGTATCCATAATTTTCTCTCCCTATCCGACCCGCTTAATAATTCCACCGCACACCCAGTACGCCTGGCCCTGCGCGCCTGAACTGTTTTCCGGATTAAATTCCAATTGCCCCTCGCAAAGGTTAAGCACGGCTCTCTTTCCCTGGCTGCGAAGCTGAGCGCACAATTCCACCGCCTTAAGGTAACTGTCTGAGCTGCAGTACACTACCGCGCATTTGTCCTCATTATCCCCTCTTTGAAAGGAATACGCCTTCATCAGCTTGGTTATTTCTACTGCAAAGCCGGTTGCGCAAAGCTGAGTCCCAAATTCCTCCAGCAGCCTGTCATAGCGGCCTCCGTTCATTATCGGCTCTCCCACCCCTGGACAAATTCCTCTAAAAATAACCCCTGTATAATAGTTAAGGCTCTGCACCATACCCAAATCAAAGGTAAGGTATTTCTCAAAGGAATACGCTTTAAGATATTCATATATCTCCCGCAGATTGGCTACGGCCTCGCGGCATTTAGGATGAGAGCATAAATTCAGCGCAGAATTTAAAACGCTTACATCTCCAAAAAGATAGGGCAATTCGGATATAACCTTACGCAGCGGCTGACTCACAGGCAGATTTTCCAGCAGCAATTCAATCCCCAGCATGTTCTTTTGCTCGACCAGCAGGCGCACCTCTTCAGCCTGGATTTCATTAAGACCCGCCTCCAGCATAAGCCCTTTGAAGAAATCCACCTGTCCAATCTCTATTTGAAAATCCTGAACATTTGCTTTCAAAAGAGAAGATATGGCCAGCGCTATTACCTCGGCGTCATAAAAGGAGCCGGAACCCCCTATCAATTCAACGCCCGCCTGCGCCCGCTGAGTAAATCCCCTCTCCCGAGGATTAAAGGAAAACACCTCTCCCTGGTAACATAAGCGCAGTGGAAAAGGGCCGTCTTTCATTTTTACAGCCACAGTCCTCGCCACAGAGGTTGTTATATCCGGCCTCAAGGCCAGCAGCCTGCCCGAATGGTCGGTAAATTTAAAAATATCCCTTATAGAAGCAACCGCGTTTGTGGTAAGATATACGTCAAGATACTCAATAACCGGAGTCTCTATGCGCTCATAGCCCCAGTTCTGAGCCTCGGTTAAAATATTTTGCTTTAAATATGTACCCAACCCGCATTCTCGGGGAAGAAAATCATATACCCCCGCAGGAGTCTGCGTTTTTTTATTTATATTATCCATAAACCGCTCCGCTTTATTAATTTATCATGATAAAGTATACTATGCGTCTGAATATTTGTCAAGCGCATTGCATGCTGAAAGCAGCGCCCGCCTTAAAACGCATCCTCTCGTTTATGCGCCTGATAAGTTTATTTGTCCGCCTGAGCGCTTTTGTAGCCCTCTTTAGCGCTGAGCCCGTTCTGACGGTCGAAATTTTCCTTATTTTTTAATATGTACATATCGTAAAGCTCGCCGGCGGACATATTCATTTTCAGGCACATACTCACGAAAAAATGCAGTATATCCACCAATTCCTCCTTGACCGCCTGCTCATTAACGGGCTTAGGATTTTTCCACCATTTAAAATTAACCTCGTCTATCAGCTCGCTCAGCTCGCTCAGCATGGCCAACGTTTCCCTCTGTATCCATTCCGCCTGCGAAATGCCCGATAAACCGCGTCTTTGTATCAAATCGGCGTCAAATTTATTCTGCATCTCAAATATAACGTCCAGCTTGTCCCTATCCATAATTATTTTTCTCCTTTTTCTTTAGATATCCTTAAAGCTTAGGAAAACAATCCTGCTTGCCCACAAAGGACGCGCACATATTGTCAAAATCAAATATTTCACAGGCCAGCTCCTTAATATCCTGGCTTGTAATATCCTCAACTCTCCTTAAAACCTCTTCCACAGGAGTTATCTTATTCAGAAGCAGCATGCATTTGCCGTTGCGGTTCATAATGCTTCTTGAACCCTCCAATCCAAGTATAAAGCTGCCTTTAACCTGCTCTATACCCGCCTCCAGCTCAGCGTCCGTCAGTCCATTCTGCTTAGCCAGCTCCGCCTCTTCCCGTATAAGGGAAATAACCCGCTCAGTCTGTGATGGATTCATGCCCGCATATACTGTAAACATGCCGCAGTCCACATACGAGCTGGGATAACTGTACACCGAATAGGTAAGCCCGTTCTGCTCCCGTATTTTCTGGAACAGCCGGGAGCTCATCGCCCCGCCGAACACTCCGTTGAATACGCTCATAGCATAATAATGCCTGTCCTGGCTGCCTACTCCCTTAAAGCCAAGGCACATATTCATCTGCTCGTTGTCTCTATTGGCCGAGGCAATTTTTTCTCCCCGCTTTATTTCAGCGCTTATCTCTGTTCTGCCGCAGCTTGTCAGCTCCCTAACGCCAAAATGCTCTTCCAGCATGCTGCGGCATTCCTCCTCCTTAATATTGCCCGCTACGCTTATAACAATATTATCAGAGGTATATCTCCGCCCCATATAATCCCTTATTTTCTGCTCGTTAAAGGAATTAACCAAATCAGACGTCCCCAATATCGGCTTAGCAAGAGGATTGCCCGCAAAATATACGCTGGAAAGCAATTCGTGCACTAAATCATCAGGAGTATCCATAACCATGGATATTTCCTCATTGACAACGCCCTGCTCCTTTTTTATCTCTTCCGCCTTAAACGTACTGTTATACAGCATATCGGCAAGCAGCTCAATACCGGTTGAAATATGCTCGTCTATAAGATGAACGTAAAAGCAGGTGCATTCCTTAGCCGTAAAAGCGTTCAACACCCCGCCTATATTATCAATTTCAGCGGCAATATCCTTAGCCGAGCGCTTGGACGTACCCTTAAAGAGCATGTGCTCTATAAAATGCGATATGCCGTTCTCCTCAGCTCTTTCATAGCGCGAGCCCGCCAGAACCCAAACTCCTATGGACGCGGAATGAAGATAAGGTATATTTTCAATTACCGCTCTTATGCCGTTTGCTAATTTTATCTCCTGCATATTTGCTCCGTTCCCCGGCGGTATAAAAATAGGAGCGTCCTACCCGCCGGAATCCAGGACGCGTCCTATATAATTAAGCCTTGCCGGCCTTATATAGTTATTATACAATAATCTCCCTTTTTTATGCAAACATTAAATTTCCAGCATCTCGGAGACTGTTTTAAACTGATAGCCCTGCTCTTTAATCTGGGATATCATGCTCTTAAGCGCCTCAAGAGTATTTTTCGTAGGATGCATAAGTACAAACGCACCCGGTTTAAGGTTCTTCATAACTCTGTTCGTAATTTTCTGAGTATCCTTATCCCGCCAATCTATGGTATCTATACTCCACATAATGGTTTTATAGCCTAACGAACGCGCCGCCTTAATCGTATCCTTATTGAAATCTCCTGCTGGAGGAGCGTAAAGCTTAGGCTTTTGGCCGGTAATCTCAGTTATAATTGTATCTGTAGTAGCTATTTCCCTTCGCGTCTCATCGCTTGAAATATGCGTAGGAAGCTTATGGTTATAGCCATGATTGCCTATTTCATGGCCGTCCTCCTGCATGGCCTTTATAAGCTGAGCGTTATCCTTTGCCCAGATTCCTCCTAAAAAGAATGTAACCTTAATGTTCTCCTGCTTAAAAAGGTCCAAATACGGCTGAACATATTCTGTTCCCCAATATACGTTTACCATAAACGCCACTACCTTTTCTTCAGTTTCAATATTATATATTGCAGATTCGTCTCCTGAAAATACCGAAACTGCTCCCGGCCCCGCAAAGGCAGCCACGGCCAGCAGCACAAGCACCGCCGCAAGCACCGTATTAACTGTTAAAACCTCCCTAAGCTTTTGCTTCATAAGCGCATCTACCCCCTTCTGCTAGAGTATATGCGCTCAGCGCTATAATATTCTGGATTTTCCCTCCCTCCATGATAGAAAACATCCGTGCATGCAATAAGCCGCAAGGGAAACTATTCGTCTCCCCCGCGGCCCGTTCTACGCTTCTCCGAAAAATTCCTTTCCGCAGTTCAGCTCTCAGAGTTCAAAAGCTCCAATGCCTTTTGAAGCTGCGTATCCTCCTCATCCGTCATATCGTAAGGACGGCTCTCTTCCCCGTCCGGCAAAAGCACCTCATATTTAGGAGTAAGCCCTACTCCGTGTATGCATTCTCCTTCAGGCAAATAATATTTAGCCGTAGTCAGTTTAAAGGCGCCGTCGTTATTCAGGGCATAGGTAGACTGCATGATGCCCTTGCCAAATGTCTTGGTCCCTACCAATACCGCCGTGCCCCGGTCGCGCGCGGCTCCCGCGAGCGCTTCGGAAGCGCTCGCCGTATTGCCGTTGGTAAGTATCACCATAGGCAAATCAAACTCAGCTCCCGATGATTTTATTTCGCTTATAGTTTGCCCATGTCTGTCCTGAGCGTAAATTATAGTGCCCTCGGGCAATATCATATTGCCTATTTTTTCAAGAATAGCTAAATCTCCGCCTCCGTTATCCCTCAAATCCAGAACAACTCCCTTGCTTCCCTGCTCTTTTACCGCCTCTAAAGCCTCCTGAAATTTTTCAACGGCATTTCCGTTAAAGCTCTTGAGACGTATATACATAATATCCCCTATAGCTCTATAGCGTACCATAGTCTGCTGGGACTGTCCCCTAACTACGTCATAGGCCAATTCATCTTCTCCCCGGCGCACGGTAATACGCACGGGCGTACCGTTCTCTCCCGTTATGGCAGCCGAAAGGTCCTCTATTTCCGTTACTGCGGTTCCATCAACAGCCGTTATATAGTCTCCCGTCTTAATGCCGGCCTTCTGAGCAGGCGAATCGTCGTACACGTCTACTATAAGCACGCCGCCGTCCTCCTCGTTTACAACCTGCACGCCGATACCGCCCTTTACTATACCCTGCTTATCGTCGTCATACTGCGTTTTAGCTTCAGGCGTAAAATAATAAGAATAATCGTCGTCAATATACGCAGCTAAACCCGTAAGCAACATGCTGGTTATTTCATCGGCCGTATATTCATTTATAGATTTCTCCTTGACCAAATTGGCGGCGGTAAGCACCGAGCGGTAATTATCTCTTCCCAACACGCCGGCCGCACGATAATCCTGTATAATAGTGCCCAGCGCAATGCCCAGTACAAGCACGGTAATATATCCTATTATTTTAGTAATGAGCGCGCTTCTCTTTTCCTTCCTTATGCGCTTAAGCTCCTCTTGTTCCTGAAGATTTTCCATATTGTTACCTCCGACAGAATATTAGCCTCACAGCTTATAATTATGCTTTATACGCGCAAACTATAATCATTTTATTTTTCGCCTAAACGGGAGACCGCCAGCATAAGCCTTAAAATTACTGCGTCGTCAAAGCAGCTTACGTCCAGCCCCGTAATTCGCTTAAGCTTATCCAGACGGTATATGAGCGTATTGCGGTGCATATAAAGCTCCTTGGCGGTCTTGCTTATATTTAAGTTCTGCTTGAAAAGCTCATCCAGAAGCAGCATGGTTTCCTCGTCCGAAGCGCCGCTTATTTTTGCCGCAGCCGAAGCAAATTTAGCTATATATTCCCTGGGAACTCCTCTGAGCAATATTTCCGGAAACAATCTTTGATAGCTGAACACTCCGCCGTAATGGGAAAAGCTCGCGCCCAGCTCGGCGCAGGAAACCGCCTGGGAATACGCATCAAAAAGCGCGGACGCGGTTTCGCATACCTGGCCTATCCCAATAAATGCGTCTATATTCATTTCGCTTAAAAAAGTATCCCGGAGCGCCATGCAGGTATCATAAAAATCCTCCTGGCCATCCTGACTTTCACATACGGCGGCATATCTCATATGCCCCATATGTATCACGTCTGCATTTACCTCGTCAAAAATCTCCTTTAACAACTCCGATTCTTCAAACTCAGCTTCCCCGGCAAAAATAATAGCCGCAACAAGACGGCGCGCCTCAAAGGGAAACCTCAGGCGGGCGCCAAATGTCAGAGCCTCGTCCACGCTGAGCCGTCCATTTAAAAGCGCAAAAAGCAGGCCCTCCCGCGTCATACCCTTGCCGTCTGTTTCACTTCTCATTATCTTACGCGCAGTATCCGCATCCAAGCAGGCCGCCGAAAGCATATCTTCATCCAGCCTTGAATATAAAAGTCCATCAGCATAAAAGGGCAGCGGTTTAGTCAGAATTTCCTTTTCCAGCATCTGAGGCATATCCGAACTGCCGGCTGTTTTTTTACCCTGCTTATCATATATGGCCAGCTTCAACTTACACTCTCCCTTTCTATTTCAGCAGCTTAAAGAAATACATAATTATTTTATATAATTCCGCAAAATTCGGCAAGACCTAAAACGACGCTTTAAGAAAATTTTACAATTACCTATTAACACGCCGCCTTAGCCTCCGTTTACAAGAAACTATACCCTCAAAATGTGATAATTTTTCATGTTCGACGTTATCCTCAATGGGCTCGGGCGTACATGAAATCAAAGCAGCGCAAGCAGTATACGAATTTTAAGCATTATGGCCTTGTATTTCCTTATAAACTGAGAGTAAGCCCTTTAGCTTTCTACAGCGTTATTAATCCGGTCAAATAAACCATAAATGCGCCCAGACTGCTAAAACAGCCCGGAAATCCTGCCATTTGAATCAATATCTATATCCATTGCAGACGGTCGCGCAGGCAGACCGGGCATAGTCATAATATCCCCGGCAAACGCAACTACAAAGCCCGCGCCCGCCGATACACGCAAATCCCGTATATTAAGCACAAAATCCTGCGGCCTTCCTAAATTAGCAGCGTTATCTGAAAAGGAATACTGCGTTTTAGCCATGCATACCGGCAGCTTCCCATAACCGTTATCCTCCAGCAGCTTGGCGGCTTTTACCGCCGCAGGAGCAAGCTTTATATCCCGCGCTCCATATATACTGCACGCAATAAGCCTCAGCTTTTCCTGCAAGGAGCAGTCCAAACTATACGCCATTTTAAAGGATTTTTTCTCATCACAGAGCTTAACGGCTTCCTGGGCAAGCTCCGCGGCGCCTGCGCCTCCCTTGCTCCAGGCCAGACATTCCACCGCTTTAATGCCCGCCTGCGCGCAGCCCTGCTTTATTAGCTCTAATTCCGCCTCTGTATCAGCGGCAAAACGATTGACAGCAACTACCGCCGGCAAGCCGAAAACGTTTTTAATATTATCTATATGCTTAGTAAGATTGCTCATTCCCCGCTGCAGCGCTTCAAGGTCGGGACTTGATAAGCGTTTAGCATCAGCTCCGCCGTGATACTTAAGCGCTTTAACCGTAGCTACTATAACCGCTGCGTCAGGTTCCAGCCCGGCGCTGCGGCATTTAATATCAATAAACTTTTCAGCGCCTAAATCAGCGCCGAAGCCCGCTTCGGTAACTACATAATCTGAAAGCGCCAAGGCCGCCTTTGTCGCGCGGACGCTATTGCAGCCATGAGCTATATTGGCAAAAGGCCCGCCGTGTATCAACGCAGGAGTACCCTCAAGCGTCTGAACAAGATTAGGATTAAGCGCCTCCTTAAGCAATGTCGCCATAGCGCCCTGCGCGTTAAGCTCTCCAGCCGTTACGGCGCGCCCGTCCGAAGTATAGCCCAGCACTATTCTTGCAAGACGTTCTTTAAGGTCAATTAAATTTTCACTCAAGCAAAGTACGGCCATTACCTCGCTTGCAGCAGTTATATCAAAACCATCCTCCCGCGGATAGCCGTTAGCCGGCCCGCCCAGCCCGTCGGCTATATATCTAAGCTGTCTGTCGTTCATATCCATACAGCGCTTCCATTGTATGCGGCGAATATCTATATTCAATCGGTTGCCCCTGAAAATATGATTATCCATTAATGCCGCGAGCAGATTGTTGGCGGATGTCACAGCGTGCAAGTCGCCCGTAAAATGCAGATTGATATCCTCCATCGGCACAACCTGCGAATACCCGCCTCCCGCCGCGCCGCCCTTCATGCCAAAAACAGGCCCCAGCGATGGTTCTCTTAAAGCCAGCATGGATTTTTTTCCTATATATCTCAAGCCGTCGGCCAGTCCAACGCTTACGGTGGTCTTCCCTTCGCCGCTGGGAGTGGGCGACATGGCGGTCACCAGTATCAGCTTGCCTTTCAAATTCTTTCCCTCAAACGCTTCGGGCCTTAATTTAGCCTTATAACGCCCATAGCTGTCCAGCGTTTCGGGCGCTATCCCGTTCCGGGCAGCAATTTCAGATATATCCGATATTTTAGTATTCTGAGCTATTTCAATGTCCGAAGGCATATTTATATCACCTTTATAATTTTTTAAGCTGCCGAAATGAATATTTTGCAGCCGGAATTAAGTATACACGATAAGCGCTCTAAAAGCAACCTCCAATTAAAGCGCTCCTTAATAACCCGCCCTCGAAATTAAAGCATAAAAAGGGGACGGCGCTTGCTTTGGGCGCCTGCGGCGCCCAAAGCCGGCCAAAGCAAAGCCCGCGGAGAAAGCAAGCTTTCTCCGCGGGCTTTGCTTTGGCTCCGGCCCTTCGGGCCGGAGCGCCGCCCCCTTTTAGTACTCTTCCCGCCGCGCGGGTTATTAAGGAACGCTTTAATTCAATACAGATTAATTGGACAGTATGCTGATTTCGGTTTCCTTATCAAAGAGATGTATACGATTAGGATCAAATACCATCTTGACGGTATCATTCATCATAACAGTACTTCTGGGATTTACGCGCGCAACAATATTTTCATCTTCCTTGCCCGAAATATTGAGATAAAGCAGCGTCTCAAAGCCCAGCTTTTCAATCAGCTCTACATAAGCGCCGACGGTAGCTTCAGGATAATTCTGAATAAATACTTCCTCGTCGTGAATATCGTCGGGACGTATACCCAGCGTTACCTCTCTGCCTATATAGGACTTATCAGTCAGCTTGGCAATTCTGCCTTCAGGGATAAGTATCTTATTCTCGCCAAAACGCGCAAATACGCTGCCGTTTTCCTCAACCAGCGTGCAATCGATAAAATTCATGGCCGGAGAACCTATAAATCCGGCAACAAACTTATTGCAGGGATAATCGTAGAGATTCTGAGGAGAATCAACCTGCTGGATAAAGCCGTCCTTCATAACAACTATTCTGGTACCCATAGTCATAGCTTCGGTCTGGTCGTGGGTAACGTAAATAAATGTCGTGGCCAGCCTGTTATGCAGCTTGGTAATTTCGGTACGCATCTGCACGCGCAGCTTTGCGTCCAGGTTGGAAAGAGGTTCGTCCATAAGGAATACCTGAGGCTCGCGCACTATAGCGCGGCCCAGCGCAACACGCTGCTTCTGTCCGCCCGAAAGCGCCTTAGGCTTTCTCTGGAGATATTCTTCAATTCCCAGTATCTTAGCGGCTTCCTTAACCTTTTTATCTATATCGGTTTTATGTACCTTACGCAATTTAAGACCGAAAGCCATGTTATCATAAACGGTCATATGAGGATAAAGCGCATAGTTCTGGAACACCATCGCTATATCTCTATTCTTGGGAGCTACATCGTTTACCAGTTTGTCCCCGATATAAAGCTCGCCCTCAGTAATTTCCTCCAGGCCGGCAATCATACGAAGAGTAGTTGATTTTCCGCAGCCCGAAGGCCCTACCAGAACTATAAACTCCTTATCCTTGATAGCAAGATTGAAATCGTTAACCGCGGTTACGCCGCCGGCATACACCTTATAAATATGCCTTAAAGTAACGTTAGCCATAAAAAACCTCCAATAATAAAACTCTGATGCTAAAATAATAACATCAGAGCTGAATTTCCGCTACTGTCATTCTGCACAAAAAACATGTACAAAGATTACCACCTTTAATCAGGTTAAGGCGTCAATAGGCTTCAAACGGCCCGCCTTAAGCGCGGGATAAATTCCAAAAAACAGCCCTGCCGCACAGGTTATAATTACAGCGGTGCATACTGTGGATGCCGAAAGTATAAATTCTATACCCGAAAAGGAGCAGAGAAAATAAGCGCCCAGCGCGCCTAATGGAACGCCCATTAAACCTCCCAGCAGGGAATGCAGCATGGCTTCAGTCAAAAACTGTCCTGTAATCTGCGAGCTTTTCGCCCCTATGGCTTTTAATATGCCTATTTCCCTTGTTCGTTCCTTAACGCTCACCATCATTACGTTCATAACCCCTATGCCCCCGCAAAGCATGCAAACCGCACTAATGGAAATCAATATCCCGGTAAGTATATCCAGCACCTGATTGACCATATTTATTTCGGCGGTCATATTATAGCTCTTTACTCCTCTTTTCCCCGTAGCCGTTTCTATCGCCTCACAGGCAATTTTTTCTGCGTCCGAAAGCGCTATGCCCTCGGTACGAAATATCAGCTCCTGAACGCCGCTTATATTAAGTATTCTGTTAAACGCGTCTATACCTATTATGCATCTATAAGGAGTAACTCCGGTCATTATAAGGCTGCCGTCGTCAATTATGCCGCAGACATATATGCTCTTGCCCGCTAAAAGAAAGCTCCGCCCCAAAGCATCGCCGGTGTTAAAAAGCTGTTCCGCCATTGAATTAGTTATAACCGCTTCATACGCCTGCTCAGAAGCAGGCCATCTGCCCTGGGCCAATTCTATCTTCTCTATGCTTGCATACTGGTCTCCTACCCCGTTGACCGTACAGCTTATGCTGCCCGTTCCCGGCCCCGAGGCAGTCAGAGTAGCGGTATTCATAGGCGAATACGCAGTTATTTTCTTAGTAACTGCCGCCGGAATAAGCGCGTCCTCCTTGCTTAAAGCGTCTCCCTCTGAATAAACAAAAAAACGCTCGCTGCCCACAAGCTCCATTTCGCTTTTTATTCTGGCGCTTCCCCCGGCACTTACACAGAGCACGCATATAATAGAGGCCACGCTTATTATTATGCCCAGCATGGTCAGCATGCTGCGCGAAAAATTATTGGATACCGAGCAAAGGGCCCTCTTTAAATAATCCAGCATATTCAAAATTATCCCTCCATTAGCACTCCGTCTGATAGAATATACCGTCTGTCCGCATAAAGTGCGGTCTTAGGGTCGTGAGTTATCAAAACAACAGCGGCGCCCGTGCCGTTAAGCTCCTTTATCATTTCCATAATTTCCTCGCCGGAGCTCTCGTCTAAATTTCCAGTCGGCTCGTCCGCCAATATTAGAGCAGGACGGTTAATAAGCGCTCGGGCTATGGCCACCCTCTGGCGCTGACCGCCTGAAAGCTGGCTGGGACGGTGATTTAGCCTGTGCTTTAAACCAACTCCGCATAAAGCCTGAGCAGCCATTTCACGTCTTTGCGAGCGCTTAACCCCGGCATAAGCCAAAGGGAGTTCTACATTCTCCAGCGCCGTCAGATGCTCTAAAAGATAGAACGACTGAAAAATATAGCCAATATTTCTATTACGCATCTCAGCTAAGCTGTTTGCGTCCATTCTGCTTATATCCCGTCCGCTGAAAATATAGCTTCCCTTTTCAGGCACGTCCAAACAGC
>URIR01000007.1 GCA_900547955.1 uncultured Eubacteriales bacterium
TCGATCGCCAAAATGGTGGCGGAAAAACGGGCGCAGGGCGTGTCCGGCAAGCCCGTTTTAAAAAGCGCCTTGGCCGGGGGATAGGCTATGGCGCAGCCCGCGCCCCCGCCTATAACGGCAGCGCGCCTGATGCCCTCCAAATGAGTAGGCATGCCCAGCGGTCCTACTAAATCCAATATGCTTTCGCCCTCATTATAGCTGTCCAGCAAACGGGTAGTCTGTCCAACTATCTGAAAAATTATAGTTACGCTTCCCGTATCGGCGTCAGTATCGGCTATAGTGAGGGGTATCCTCTCTCCATGCTCGTCTACGCGCAGAATAATAAATTGCCCAGCCTTGGCTTTTTCGGAAATCAGCGGCGCATGCAGCCTCATAAGGGTCATAACGTCGTTCAGACGCCTTTTTTCTAATATTTTAAACAAGCTAACACCTCATAACTATTTTTATAGCAATATATTTTATCACCTTATGAATAAAAACGCAATCGTTAAAAGCTGTCATACAGCGGTCTACTAACCGCCCAGCTTTGCGGCTTTCGCAGCCAGCTTTATTATTTCAGACCTTTTTATTGGAAAATTCAGTTTAAGGAATCGGCTTTTTCCTTGCACAGTCTGCCCTCCCTAAGCAAAAGCAGAAGTTTTTCCCTATCATTATCAGCCAGCGCGCGTTTATATTCCTCCAAATGCTCCTGCAAAATTTCAATTTCTCTAATAAGATTATCCCGGTTATCCATAAAAAGCTCGGTCCACATGCTTTCGTTTAAAAACGCTACCCGAGTCATATCCTTAAAGCTGCCGGCCGAAAATCCAGCCTGTTCAAACGCGGTAGGGCTTTTTATATATGAGCTGGATACAACATGCGCAAGCTGCGAGGTATACGCTATTATTCTATCATGCTCCTGAGGCGTAGTAAACACAACCCTGCCAAAGCCCAGACTGGAAAACAAAGCCCGCAGCCTGTTAAGAATGTCCGGTTCAATCCCCTCCGGAGGAGTCAGCAGCATGGACGCGCCCTCAAAAAGGTCGTCGGACGAAGCAGCGTAACCGGATTTTTCCCGGCCCGCCATAGGATGCCCGCCTATAAATAAAAAGCCATGCCCTCGCGCGATTTCCTCAGCCTGAGCGCATACCGCTCTTTTTACGCCCCCACAGTCTATAACCACCGCGCCCCTGCGTATACGCCCTGCATTTACTCTTAAATAGTCCAGCGTGTCCCCCGGATACAAGGCAATAAATATTAAACCGCATTCTGACAGGCTCTCATTTTGAGCCAAGCCCTCTATAACTCCATCCTCAACGGCGCGGTCGCATATTTCAGGAGAAATATCCCAGCCGTAAGCTTTATACCCCCTGCTTTTAAGCGTCTTGGCAAGAGACGCGCCTATAAGTCCCAGCCCTATTACCGACGCCTTCATAATGAGTACCTGCAGGCAAAGGGCAGAATTCTGCGCACATCCTCCGCCAGAACATCAAATTGCTCCGGGTTAAGCGATTGCTGGCCGTCGCATAACGCCTGTTCAGGATGGTCGTGCACCTCAATCATAAGCCCGTCCGCTCCCGCGGCCGCCGCCGCCATAGCCATTGGCCTTACAAAGCGCGCATGTCCAACAGCATGACTCGGGTCAACCACAACAGGCAAATGGGTCAGCCCCTTAAGAACCGGTATGCAGGATAAATCCAGCGTATTGCGGGTAGCTGTTTCAAAGGTGCGTATTCCTCTTTCGCACAGTATTACCCGTTCATTTCCGCCCGCCATAATATATTCTGCGCTCATAAGCCATTCCTCTATCGTGCTGGAAAGGCCGCGCTTGAGCAATATGGGCTTGCTGCTCTTGCCCAGGGCCTTTAAAAGCTCAAAATTCTGCATATTGCGCGCACCCACCTGTATTATATCCACATCCTCAAAAAGAGGAAGATGGGATAAATCCATAATTTCAGTAATAATAGGCAAGCCGGTTTTGCTGCGTGCAAGCTTGAGCAATTCTATGCCTTTTTCACGCATGCCCTGAAACGCATAGGGAGAGGTCCTTGGCTTAAACGCGCCGCCCCGCAGAATATGAGCGCCGCTGTTTTTCACGCTTTGAGCGACTTGACAAATCTGTTCAGCTGATTCCACCGAGCAGGGACCGGCAATAAACGCAAAATGTCCTCCCCCTATTTTTACGTCTCCCACCTCTACTATAGTATCCATGGGATGAAATTTACGGTTCGCATTTTTATACGGCTCCTGAATGCGCTTTACATCGTCCACAATATCCAGCGCCATAAGAGAATCTATATCCACCGCCGTGGTATCCCCCACCAGGCCCATGATAGTCTCGGACTGGCCCTCGCTCATATGAATTTTTAGATTCAAGTCGCGCAGCCGTTCGGTCAAAGAATCCACCTGCTTCTTATCCGCGTTTCTCTTAAGCAGTATAATCATAAAATACCTCCAAATAAAAAAGCCGCAGTTGTTGCTGCGGCTAAATTTTATCAGTTAAATCACATACAGCGAAATACTTAATAAAGCCTGCCGCTTAATTCTCCGGCAAACCAATAATAATATTTCGCTGCGCTAAAAAGCCTCATAGACTTCCTCCTGAAATAAACTAAAGATATAATACTACGCCCCAATGGCTTTGTCAAACAGTATTTAATCCTGCCTGAGGCTTAAATCAGAGCGAATGTCCTCCAAGGGATAAACGGCCTGATGCTCATCGTAATAATAACCGTCGCTGTGCCTGCGGTATACTCCGTATTTTTCGCCCATGATGTTATTCTGATCGTCCAGGAATAAAACTACTCTTTCTCCAGGGGCCAGCTCTGCCGCGCCGTCATATTCCACCTTGACAATCTTAGGCCGGCCGTTTTCGGAGAATTCCCGCCGTCCTCCTAATTCATATGTAACTAATATGCCGTCCTCATCAATATACGGCTTGCCAAACAGCACCTCGTCTACCTTTATTTCCACCTCAGAATAAATAATATATCCCAGGTCATCGGTAGTTTGGCGATATTGAATTATATTGTCCCTCTTTTGGCCCACCTCTCCCACAATAACGCTGTGAGCCCGGCCTATAAGCTGGTCGTAATTATACTCCTCCACCACCAGCCCGCCTTTAATAGTCGTGCCCCCCCAGGGCAGCATAGCTTCTATATATGGGAAAAAATACGCCGCCGCACAGAAAACCAGCGCAAATACGAATGTAAGCACCATAGTGGATGGAGAAACCTTAGGCGCGGCCTTTTTCCCCGTTCCGCGGCCTTTTTCCGATTGGGAGCCGCTTTCCCCGCCCGAATTAAAATCTGCGTTTTCCTCGCCGGCGTCCAGAGCGCCGTCCGCCGCAGCGGTCGGAATTTCTCCCAAGGCATTATCATTGCCCTCAAAATGGCCTTCAGCCGGCTCTGAATCCGTCTTAGGCCCAGGCGAACAGGCTTGGTCGCCTGCCTGCTCGCGTACCGGCATTTCTTTATTATTATCAGACTGATTTTGTCCGTTCACCGTTAAATCACTCCGCTTCAGCTATTGATTGGCCCGCTCGTCCTGAGAGGCAGTTTCTCCGCTTTGCTCCGTATGCTCTTCCAGGCCGGACGAGGCCGCGGAATTATCTTCAATGACAGCGGGCGCATCCCCTTGGGCAGGAGCGTCAAGCTTAAACAGAGCGTTAAATTCCTCACCAGAAATTTTTTCCTTATCCAAAAGCGCCTGCGCTATTTTATGCAGCATATCAAGGTTATCGCCTATCACCCTGCGGCAGCGCTCATAAGCGTTTTTAATTATTTCATGCACGGCGTCGTCCACCTTGGCTTCCCAGGCGTCTGAAACTGATTTCTGCGCCGAAAAATCCCGGCCCAGGAAAATCTCGTTGCCCCCGCCCAGATAAACGGGACCGATTTCGTCGTACATTCCGTATTCCGTAACCATAATATGCGCCATTTTTGTGGCCTGCTTTATATCGCCCGAAGCGCCCGAGGAAATATCGTCAAAGATATATTCCTCAGCTACGCGGCCGCCCATGGTCATACATAAATCATCCTGCATCTTATGCCTGGAAGCAGTAAATTCATCCTCCTCAGGCATTGTCATGGTATAGCCGCCTACTCCGCCGCGGCCTATTATAGATACCTCGCTTACCGGGTCGCAGTTGGGCAGCAGCTTGGCCACCAAAGCATGGCCCGCCTCATGGTAAGCAGTCATACGGCGCTTTTCAGGAGTAATCTTGCGGGATTTCTTCTCAGGCCCCATCATCACCTTTGTTATGGCGTCCTTAATTTCCTGCATGCCTATCTCGTTTTTATTCCTGCGCACAGTCAGCAAAGCGGCCTCGTTAAGCAGATTTTCAATATCGGCGCCGGTAAAGCCTATGGTAAGGCGCGCAATTTCCGCAGGGGAAACGTCCGCGGCCAGCTTTTTATTGCGGGCATGCACCTTAAATATCTCTTCCCTGCCCAGCACATCAGGCATAAGCACGTGTATCTGTCTGTCAAAGCGGCCGGAGCGCAACAGCGCCGGGTCAAGTATATCCGCCCTGTTGGTAGCCGCCATAACTATAATTCCTTCGTTGGCGTTAAAGCCGTCCATTTCAACCAAAAGCTGGTTAAGGGTCTGCTCCCGTTCGTCATGTCCTCCGCCCAGGCCCGCTCCGCGCTGTCTTCCCACGGCGTCTATTTCGTCAATGAAGATTATGCAGGGAGCGTTTCTCTTGGCCTGCCCGAATAAATCGCGCACGCGCGAAGCGCCGATACCCACATATAATTCTACGAAATCCGAACCGGTAATGGAGAAAAACGGCACGCCTGCTTCGCCTGCAACCGCTTTAGCCAGCAGGGTTTTTCCTGTTCCCGGAGAGCCTACCAGCAAAATGCCCTTGGGAATGCGCGCGCCCATATCTATATATCTGCGCGGGTCTTTAAGATAGCTCACTATCTCTGAAAGCTCCTCTTTTTCTTCATCCGCTCCCGCAACGTCGGCAAAGGTTACCTTATCCTTCCCGTCGGCATACATGCGCGCATTAGCGCGGCTGAACTGAGCGGCCTTGCTGTTAGCTCCCTGAGTCTGCTGATAAATAAAATACATTATAACGCCGAATATCAGCAGCATTATAAGATAAGGCAGCAGCAATTCAAAAATAGAGGTCTGCGCAACAGGCACGAAACCATAGATAACGCCGTTTTCCTTAGCTACATCCTGAAACTGCTTTATCGCCTCATCGGTATTTATATAATCCGCCCTATAATCGTATCTGTTGGCAATCTTGTCCGTCTTGTCGGCGTCCATTTCTGTGTTGTCAGATTTTTCAACAGCCAGAATCGAGCCGTCGTTTTTGTTATAATAGGCGCTGTATATCTCGCCGTTTTCCATTTTTGTCCAAAGCTCTTCAACGCTTATTTCCTTTTGCTGGCTGTTGGCGCTGTTCATGGAAGAAGCAAGCAGAGATATAACGGCAATTATTACAACCGCGTATATCACAAACGCGAATATGGATTTTTTCTTCAAACCGGAAATCCTCCTTAACCTAAGTAGTCTATGATAGTATATCACAACTAATCAAAGCTATCAATGAAAATCTTAGCTTGTTTACAAATTATCAATTATTAACTTTTAAAAAGCCCTGAAATGAGTGCCCGTCACTTTTCAAATAATATTCACAAAACCTTCACGACAAATACAATTATATATATTATATTTATAAGCGTCGGCAGACAGTTTCTTTTTCATAATACTCCTTAAATGGACAGCGGCCGGGCAAGCAGGCCCGGTTCTGTCCGAAGAGAACGGCGTTCCCCCTACGCCGTTCTCTTCATTTCTGTCTAAAGCTTATCTTTTTTCTTCAGCGCCGGCTTAAAAATTAAAAATAACCTCCCAAGCTATATATCGTAATAATCAGCTTTCGGCGGCAAAGACAAAGCATATATTTTTAAAGTGCAGTCTCGGCGCTTTATACCGGCGCTAATATTACAACTGTATTACATATGTTTGAATTTTTCCCCTAATAGCTTGTTTAACTCGTTTTTCTGTCAAAAAATATTGTCAGAAAAATTTTTAAAGGTTATAATAAAAGCATAAGATAAAAGGAGAAGCGTTTTGGAAATAGACCTTCATATACATTCTGATAAATCAGACGGCATTTACAGCGCAAATCAAATTTTTGAACTGGCGCGGAATAATCGGCTTAAATATCTGGCTATTACAGACCACGATACCTTAAATCCTGCCTCTCTAAAATCAGAGGCGCTTAAATACGGTCTTACGCTTATAGACGGGATAGAGCTTTCCTCCTTTATCCCTGCGAACGAAGTGCATATATTAGGCTACAGCATGAAGCGGACCCCCGCTCTTATAAACAAGCTGGAAGAACTTAAGCAGCTGCGCCTAAAGCGATTTGAGGCCATAGTTCAAAAGCTGAACGCATTAGGCGTTGATATTGACGCGGCTAAGACGCTTTCATCCTTAAAGGGCACGGCCGGACGTTCAATGGCCGCCAGAGCGCTGGTGTCGGAGGGCTATTGCAGAAATGTAAGCGAGGCCTTTGAAAAATACCTCTCGCGCGGCAGACCGGCATATGTGGAAAATCAGGCCCTTACCTCAGCCGAGGCCATAAGCCTCATTAAGCAGAACGGAGGCATAGCCGCCCTGGCCCATCCCTATCGCATAGGTATTTCTGAAATGGAGCTTTCAGCGCTTATAAAACGCTTTAAGGACTATGGACTGGACGCTCTTGAAACAATATATCCCACTCATTCCCCGCAGGAAACGGCGTTTCTGCGCAGGCAATGCGATAAAAACAAGCTTATTCCGTCCATAGGCAGCGATTTTCACGGCGGAATTTACCGCGGAGCCGCGCTAAGCTGTTCGGGAAACCGGCTTACTAAAAAAGAAATGGAAAAACTGCTCAAGCTTATTCTTATATAATTCTCTATAGGAGGACCTTTAATGGCTGTCAGGAAAATAAACAAGGCAAATATCCGCTGGGTATCCATAGGCATTACAGCTATACTCTGCCTTACGGCAGTAATTATAACTCTGGTGCTGGTCAAATCCTATCAGGATGATTCCCAGGCTTATATCGACAACATAAAACAGGCTCTTCAGCACGGCTCTGAGGAATTTGAAATACTTAATTCAAATGTTATCTACGATGGAGTATACATTGAAAACACACCCGTCGGCGGTCTGAGCCTTGAAGAAGCCAAAAAAAAGGTTGAGGAAAACCTTTCCTCCGAAACAGGCGCGCCTTATATTAATATAACCTACGGCGGCAAGAGCTGGAATTTAAGCGGCGAAGAGCTGGGCGCTCAAAGCTCTCTTGAATCAGCGCTGGCCGATGCCTGGAACGTGGGCAGAACAGGCACATCCTCTGAACGGCTGGCTCAAATAGAAAAAGTCAAAAACGAGGGCTATCATATAAGCGTTACCGTTCTGGCCGACACCGCCCTTATAACCCAGACTCTGAACCAGATTAAATCTGAAATAGACCGGGAAGCGGTAAACGCGACTGTTTCCTTCAATTATAATACGCAGTCCAATAAGGCTGAATTTACTTATACCGAAGAATCCGCCGGCTGCAGGCTTAATGTAGAAACGGCCGCAAACGAAATCCTGGTCGCCTTCCATCAATCCTCCCAGGTAAACTATGAGCTTAAGCCTGAAATTATTCAGCCCGATGTAAAATTAAGCGAAATACAGCACGACTATGTTATGCTCAGCAAGTTTTCCACTAAAACCAGCAAAAGCAATTCTTCTGTCGAATCAGGCCGGCGCACCAATATCCGCATATCCTCCGCAGCCTTTAACAATTACGTCTGGATGCCGGGAGACATACTTTCCTTTAACCAGACGACAGGAAAGCGCACAAAGGAAAAGGGCTACGAGGAGGGGCTGTTCATCACCTCAGACCGCATATATGACGAAATAACCGGCGGCGGCGTATGCCAAACCTCTACAACCCTTTTTAACGCCGCCATAGAAGCGGGAGCGACTGAAATCGGCAAAGGCGGCCCGATAGAAATAACCAGACGATATCCCCATTCCTGGCCCTCAACCTATGTCGCGGCGGGCAGAGACGCTTCGGTAAACTGGCCCAACGCCGATTTAGTTATGCGCAACAACCGCACCACCCCGCTATTTATCCGGGCATACTTTGAGAATTATACAGTCACCTTTGAAATATGGGGCGCGCCCTATGACGATAAAGCGGAATATGAAATAGAAGTAGTGCTTGTAAGCGAAACTGAAGCGCCGCCGCAGGAATTTATCATAGACAGCTCGCATAAGTATGTGAGCAAGCCCGGCGAATATAAAGAGGTATCCCAATCCCGCAAGGGTTATGTCTACGAAACCTACCAAATTAAAAAGGTGCCCGGACAAGAGCCTGTGCGAACATTAATATACACCTCCACATATAATCCTATACCGGGTAAAACTTATTATCTGCCTGCGGAGGAAATTGCCGAATAACGCAGCGGCGCGGCGTCCCGGCCTCAAGCAAATCTTGAGGCCGGGACATGGGGCGCGCAGAACGGGAGGGCGGCTTTTGCGGCCGGAGGCCGCCGACCGGGCCTTCGGCCCGGCCGAGGGCAGGCTGCGCCTGCCCAAAAGCCGCCCCCCGCTTTGCGCGCCCCAAAGGCGACCGCCCTTTAAAAAAGGGCGGTCGCCTTTCAGATGCCGAGCCCTTTTTGCATTATAAAAGGCGGCTGCGCGCTTGAGGAACGCCGCTTATAATTAATTCTTGCGCCCTGGCATATTTTAAAGCGGCGGAAGCCCATAAAAAACAGCGGTCGATTTATTCTCTCTCCCCCCGGCATTGACAAAAAGCCGTTTCTGAATTATACTTCCCCTGGTAAAGGTAATATAATCAGTATACAATACGTTTTATAGATTAAGCGGAGAGGATTTCTTAATTTTTAATGCAAACGATGAGGCGTACCCGAACGCGCCCATTGAGAATAACGCAGAAAATAAAGAAATTATCCAGTTATGAGGCGTATAGTTCTTTATAAACTGAGGATATTAAATCAGTATCAAAAATTTTTATCCAAAAAGGACGGTAATATAATGATTTTCGGAGTTGTAGTCGCAGGAGGAGTAGGCTCCCGTATGAATATTTCAGATATGCCTAAGCAGTTCCTGCCCCTCGGAAATAAGCCTATAGTAATACACACCTTGGAAAAATTCCTGCTTAACCAGCGTTTTGATATAGTTTATGTAGGCGTTCATCCCGACTGGCTAACCTATATGCAGGACTTGGCCGAGCGCTTTAATTTAAGCGGAGCGCGGCTGCGGCTGGTTCCAGGAGGAGCGGACCGCAATCTAACCATACTCAACGTCATAGAAAGCATTGAAAAGGAATTCGGCGCTAAGGACGAACATATAATAGTTACTCACGATGCGGTGCGTCCCTTTCTCACAATGCGCATAATAGACGATAATATTGACGCGGCTATTAAATACGGAGCATGCGATACGGCGGTAGCGGCTACTGATACCATAGTGGAATCCGAAGACGGGAATTTCATAAAAAGCATACCCGACAGGCGCAGAATGTACCAGGGGCAGACTCCGCAAAGCTTTAAAATGGAGCTGCTTAAAAAGCTGTATACCAGCCTTACCCCGGAAGAAAAGGAACTGCTTACCGACGCATGCAAAATATGCGTTTTCCGCAATCAGCCCGTATATATAGTACAGGGGGACGTTTCCAATATTAAAATCACAACGGTAAGCGATTATAAAATTGCGCAGGCCATGCTGGGAGGAATAGAGCTTGATTAACCATATATATCAGCTTATAAGCCCCAAGGTATTTTCAGTAAAATACGACGATATAGGCGGCGATGGAAAAGTAATAGTGCGGCCGTCCTATCTGGCGGTATGCCATGCCGATCAGAGATATTACCTTGGCCAACGCGACCACAAGGTTTTGGCTAAAAAACTTCCCATGGCTCTTATTCACGAGGGCTGCGCCACCGTTCTGTCTGACCCTGGAAAAACCTTTCAGCCCGGCCAGAAGGTAGTGATGATACCTAACGCCCCTTCAGGCAAGGACGATATAATATATGAAAATTATGCTGAAGGCTCGCACTTTCTTTCAAGCGGCTATGACGGCTTTATGCGGGAAATGGTAGATTTGCCGGCAGACCGGCTTGTGCCCTATGCTAATATTCCTGACAGGCTAGCCGCAATAACCGAATTTGTAAGCGTAGCGGTACATTCGGTAACCCGATTTTCTCTTTGCGCCCATCCGCGCCGGGACGTAATAACCGTTTGGGGAGACGGCAGCCTCTCTTATACGGTATGCTGCGTATTAAAAACATTATTCAAATCCAGCAAAATTAACGTCGTAGGCCGGGATTTACGCAAGCTCTCGCATTTTTCCTTTGCGGACAGGACATATATTTCAGACGAGCTTCCGGCCGATTATAAAACCGACCATGCCTTTGAATGCTGCGGCGGCGAGGGAAGCTATTACGCAATAGACGATATTATCAGAACAATACGCCCGCAGGGCTGCGTTATGCTTATGGGAGTTTCTGAAAACCGCGTAGGCATAAATACGCGCGATATCCTGGAAAAAGGCCTTACTTTCATAGGTTCCAGCCGTTCCGGCCGTGCAGATTTTGAAAAAGCCGTTTCCCTGATGGAGCAAAAGTCCTTCCAAAACAGACTGAGCGTAATCATTTGGGAGGACAAGCCGGTTAAAAATATTAACGATATAAACAGAGTAATGGCCGACGACCTCACTACCCCTTTTAAAACAGTTTTTAAATGGATGGTATAATGCCTGACCTTTAGAAAGCGCCGCCTATGAGTACGCTCATTGAGTATAACGCAGAAAATAAGGAAAATTATCCCGTTTTGAGGCTTACAGCTATTTATAAACCGAGGGTTCCTGCAATTAATTAACGGCGTGCGCCCAAGCGCTTAAAATAATATTTATTTGAAGCGTATTTTTAATTTGACAAACTTAACACCGCGGTAATATAATTATAAAAAATCAAATATGTCTTCGGGGTAGGGTGAAATTCCCAATCGGCGGTATAGTCCGCGAGCGCCTTTAACAGGCGCAGGTGCTTTTCAGCACGGGAGCCGGTGAAATTCCGGCGCCGACAGTTACAGTCTGGATGAGAGAAGGCTTTTAATTGCGCAAATAAATTCCGCGCATCTGTTTTGCCGTTTTGCCCCCGTTTTTCGGGGGTTTTAAATTACAACAAATTTCTTTTCTCATTCGCGCCTTTAATACGTACTCTCCCTATCCCGAGAAAGGAACGCATATGTACTACAAAACAAAAAAAATGATTGTTCTGGCGGCAATGTGCGCCATAGCCTATGTAGTTATGCTGGTAGGCCGCATAAACGTAGTGCTGTTTTTAAAATACGACCCCAAGGACGTCATAATTGCAATGGGCGGCTTTATGTTCGGACCATTAAGCGCCGTTATTATTTCTGTATTAGTGTCCTTCCTGGAAATGCTTACAGCCAGCGACACGGCCTGGTGGGGACTAATTATGAATATTATCTCTTCCTGCTCTTTTGCAGCAGTAGCTTCGCTTATATACAAAAAAAAGCACACCTTTGCCGGCGCAGTAACAGGCTTATTAACAGGCTGGCTCTTCACTTCAGGCATAATGATGCTATGGAATTACCTTGTTACCCCTATTTACATGGGAATAGCCCGTGAGGTTGTGGCCGGCATGCTTCTTCCCTATTTTCTGCCATTTAATCTGCTTAAGGGCGGAGTTAATACCGTTCTTACCCTGCTTTTATATAAGCCTGTTGTTACCGCTCTGCGCAAATCCCATCTGCTGCCCGAAGGCGGCGCTAAAACAACGCAAAAACCCCAAAAGCAATAAGCGTTGTGCCGTTTTTGGGCGGCATACGCCGCCCAAAAACGGCACAACGGCGGTCTTAAACAACTGTTCCAAATAATATAATATATTTACTTTCGCTCTTGCTAATTTTATCTTTATAATATATAATTATCATATTGATTGTTTTTATAGACAATATAACAGGAAGGATGGTTGCTGTTTATGTACGATTTTTCCATCGGAATAATGCTGGATTCTCTGAGACTGCCTGTCCCGCAGGCGCTTAAAGCCGCAAAAGATATGAATGTAAGCGGAATACAGCTATATGCTACCAGCGGAGAAATGGCGCCGGAAAACATGACCGCGCGGAAGAGACGGGAATTTCTGAGCATGGTTAGAAGCGCCGGGCTTAAAATAAGCGCGCTTTGCGGAGATTTAGGCCACGGCTTTGGCGACCCTTATCTAAATCCCAGCCTTATAGAGCGTTCCAAGCATATAATGGAATTAGCTAAGGATTTGGAAACAAATATAGTAACAACTCATATAGGCGTAGTACCCGCCTCCTCCAGCCACGACAGATATAAAATAATGCAGGAAGCCTGCTTTAAGCTCGCCTGCTTTGCCCATGAGCTAAACGGTTTTTTTGCAATAGAGACCGGCCCGGAGCCGTCTAGTGTGCTTAAAAGCTTCCTGGACGGTATAGACTGTCCTGGAATCGCAGTAAATTTTGACCCTGCGAATCTGATAATGGTTATAAACGAATCTCCCGCGGAAGCCGTAAACAATCTTAAGGAATACATAGTGCATACCCATGCCAAAGATGGAAAACAGCTATATTATAAAGAGCCCGAAATGGTTTATGGCCTTATACCCAACGATAATCCCGCTCCCTCTTTTATAGAAACCCCGTTAGGCCAGGGAAATGTTGATTTCCCAGTCTATCTTAAAGCGCTCAGCGAAACGGGCTACAACGGATTCCTGACAATAGAACGGGAGGTAGGCGAAAATCCGTTGAAAGATATAGAAAAAGCAGCGGACTTTTTAAGGAGCATTATAAATTAATTATGACTAACAAATACATAAAACAGATAAATTGTTCAGACTATCAGGAGCTGAGCGGGCGGGCTGCGGCATTAGTTGCCGACATCGTAAAAAAACAGCCCAAAGCGCGTTTAGGCCTTCCTACGGGCGGCACTCCCATAGGCATGTATAAAATCCTCGGCGAAATGACTCTGGATTTTTCCCTCTGCCATACTTTTAACCTGGACGAATACGCCGGACTTGCCTCCTCAGATAAAAGAAGCTACCGTGCCTTTATGCAGGAACAGCTTTTCAGCAGAATAAATCTGCCCGAAAGCGGCATACATTTTTTAAACGGCACAGCCCAGGACCTGGAAAAAGAATGCCGGCGTTATGACGAAGAATTAGAGCGGCTGGGTCCGCTGAACCTGCAGATTCTCGGAATGGGCTTAAACGGTCATATAGGCTTTAACGAGCCGGCTGACAGTTTTATCCCCCAGGCCCATATTCAGCCCCTAAGCCCTTCAACAATAAAAGCCAACTCCCGTTTTTTCAACCAGGAAAGCGAAGTTCCAAGGCAAGCGCTTACCATGGGAGTAGCCCCTATAATGAGAGCGGAAAAAATCCTGCTGCTTATATGCGGAAAGGAAAAATGCGCTCTGCTGGAAAAAGCGCTCAGCGGTCCAATAACCCCTAAGCTTCCTGTATCCCTGCTGCAGCTGCATTCCAATGTAACAATAATTACATGCACTAAAGACCAGGCCTGATAATACCAGCCTTTGTGATTCTGTGCAAATATCTTGAATCCGCAGTATGCCTAAGGATTATTACAGGGTTTTCGTAATAAGAAGGTAGGATAATTATCTAAAAGGGATTGCTTTCGAGCGGTATTATTTTGACCTATTAATATAATATGTCTTAATTTATTTTCAACGCTGGCTATATGCTCTCTCCATAGCCCAGACAATACAATCAAAGTACAATGCGCTTTTGCTTTGGATGCCCGCCGCGTCCGCTTTGCTGCGCGGTATTTAAAATACGCCCGGTATGTATTCAATCACGCGCCGCGCGGCTGTCAACGGCATTTAAGCAAAAATCTCCGACCGCAGAGAAAAAGGAATTTTCCGGTTTTGCAAGGCGGCAGGACGCAGAAATACCGGGCGTATTTTAAGAACGGCAACGCAGCAAAACCGAACAATTCACACTCTCGGCGGCGTACTTTGATTGCATTGTCTATTAATTTGATGAATTAATACGAGGCTGTTTATTGGGTACAGATATGCAGGACTTTGCTTGCAGGTAGTTTGATGACGCAAATGGATAAATATGTATAGTGGAGTTATTTTCTCTTTAACTAAGGACGGTTGCATATGCTTTTAAAAAATGCTGAAATATTCTATCAGGGCGCTTTCAAAGAAGCAGACCTTTTAATTGCTGACGGCAAAATAGAACTTATCGGCAGCAGTTTGAATATAAGCTGCCCGGATAATGAAGATTTAACCGGATATTACATAATACCCGGTCTGGTTGATATTCATACGCACGGCTGCCTGGGGCTGGATTTTACCGACGCCAGCTCCCGGGAAGAGGAGCGTATGTGTAATTATTACGCCCGCCACGGCGTTACCTCAATAATAAAAACCATTATGACCGCCCCACTAAAAAAAATGTTTAACGCATTAAGCACAGCTCTTCCAAGCACCGGCGCGCATATTCAGGGCGTGCGTTTGGAAGGTCCTTTTCTCAATCCCGCCAAACGCGGAGCGCATAAGGCCGAGCTGCTAAAGGCCCCTGACCCCGCCCTTATTCAAGACTTTTTATCCGCCTCTGAGAATAAGCTCCGCATTATAGATATAGCTCCTGAATTGCAGGGCGCTCTTCCTCTTATAAGCAGCTTTTCGGAAAATGTGCGTTTTTCAATAGCGCATACGCAATGCACCTACAGCCAGGCTTTAGAGGCATTAAACGCCGGCGCCCTCTCTTTTACCCATCTTTTTAACGCAATGGAACCCATAAAGGCGCGCGAGCCCGGTAGTATCGGGGCATTTTTAGATAGCGCAGCCTACGGGGAATGCATAGGCGATTTATTCCATGTGCATAGGGCAAATCTTAAAATGCTGTTTAAGCAGAGCGCAGAACGGCTCTGTTTAATTTCAGATTCAGTCGCCGCAGGGCTTGCTGACGGCAGCTATGTCCTTAACGGCCGACAAATTACCGTAAAACACGGCCAGGCCTACTGTCCTGACGGCACTATAGCCGGCTCGTCGGTAAATCTATTCCAATGCCTAAAAAATGCGGTCAGCTTAGGAATGCCTTTAGCTCAGGCCGTTTTAAGCTGCACCCTTCTGCCCGCCAAGGCAGCGGGAATTGAAAGCCAATGCGGAAGCCTGCTGCCAGGAAGAAACGCGGATATGATAATAATGGATAGAAAACTTAAAATAAAAAAAATCCTAATGTCAGGCAAAAATATATTATAGTGTTCCCGCCGCATATAAGCCATACACGGCTGATATGGGCAGTCTGCCCCTTAAACGCGCGCACAAATTCAAAGCAGCGGCTGAATATATAAACTAATTGTAAATTCTTAAAAATCAAATTGATATTTTGTCTCTAACGGCGTACAATATAAATAGAAATTATCCACAAGAAAGAGGCATAATATGTTTGTCTGGTTGGGCGATTGGACTTATCTTATACTGATTCCCGGAATAATTGCCGCTCTTATAGCGCAGATTGCCGTGAAAAATGCATACGCTAAATACTCATCCATCCAATGCGGAGCGCAAATTACAGGCGCTGATATCGCGCGGAAGATTTTAGACCAAAACGGCGCGCTTGGTATAACGGTAGAAATGACTCCCGGAGTAATGAGCGACCACTACGACCCACGCGGCAACGTCATAAGGCTTTCCCAGGACGTATATAACGGCACGTCTATAGCCGCCTTAGGCATAGCCGCTCATGAAAGCGGGCACGCGCTTCAGCATAACGAGCATTACGCTCCCCTGGCAATACGCAACGCAATCCTGCCCATAGCCAATATTGGCTCGGCTATGGCGTTCCCCCTCGTGCTTCTTGGCCTGCTTTTTGATTTTGCGCCTTTTCTGGCGGATATAGGGGTACTGCTCTTCGGTTTTGTACTGCTTTTTCAGCTCATTACCCTTCCGGTAGAATTCAACGCCTCCCGGCGCGCAATGTATTCCCTGCGCGGAGAAGGAGTTTTAAGCAGCCAAGAGGCTGTCGGCGCACGCAAAATGCTTACTGCGGCGGCTATGACATATGTAGCCGCAATACTGGTAAGCCTGCTGCAATTCCTGAGGCTTATCGCCCTGTCCAATCGAAACAGATAAAGCCGTAATTTTTATTTGACAAGCCGCCTATGTTAATTACAGGCGTTTCCGCCTTAATTAGCATAGACGGCTTAACCTCTAAATACCCTCAGTTCACAAGAGGCCATGCGTCTCACAACAGGATAATTTCTTCATTTCCCGCGTTACCCCCAACGGACGCGTTCCTCCTGTACGCCGCTATTATTCGTCTTGAAAATGATGAAATGCTTCCCCGTTTGAGCCCGCAGAGTAAGAATACATAAAATTCATGCCCAGTAAATATACCAGGCAGCATATGGAATCAAATCAGCTCGGCAGAACGCAAATTTTACGCATTCTAATCGTGCGGTTAAATATCAACCGAGAATAAAAACAGCGATGAAAACAAAGATAAACGCGCAACAGAAAAATACTAAACCCAAACAGAGTGTTTATGATATAATATATTAATAAATAGTCTGTATATTTCCGATTCAAACGCCGGCGGAGGCATTGCGCTGAGTAATATAGGAGGGAACAAAAATATATCCTTAACGGCTCTGTATCTCGGCAGCATATAATGTCTTTATATAAAATTCGAGGGGGAAATTATGACGCAGTTTTTAATACGCTGTTTTATAAAGGATAGCGAAAACATACGCAGTCCTAAGGTACGCGCCGCATACGGGATTTTAGGCAGCGTTACGGGTATAGTATGCAATCTTCTGCTATGCGCAGCTAAATTAGTAATAGGCAGCTTATCCGGCAGCATAGCCATAACTGCCGACGCTTTTAACAACCTTTCCGATATCGCCTCGTCCGCAATATCTCTCCTGGGCTTTAAGCTGGGCCAAAAACCGGCGGACGCCAAACATCCTTTCGGCCACGGCAGATTTGAGTATCTCTCCGCTCTCTTTATCTCTCTGCTTATTATGGTTCTTGCCGTACAATTAGGCATTTCCTCCTTTAATAAAATCCTGAATCCTGAAAAGCTGCAATTCAGCCTGATTTCGCTTATCATTCTTCTCCTGGCAGTAGGCGTAAAGCTCTGGCTCTCCGCCTTTAATAAAAAGCTGGGAAAGAAAATTGATTCCGCCTCTATGGCCGCAACGGCCGCCGATTCATTAAACGACGTGCTTTCCACCTCAGCCGCCATAATTTCCATGCTGGCCGTGCTGGTTATAGATTTTCCTCTGGACGGATATTTAGGACTGGTAGTGGCCTGTTTTGTAATGTATTCCGGCTTTTCTATAGCTCGGGATACTATCAATCCCCTGTTGGGCGAAGCTCCCCCTAAAGAGCTTGTACAAGCCATTAAGGAAGAATTGCTGAGCAATAAATACGTTCTATCTATACACGACCTCACGGTGCATAATTACGGACCCGGACGCCGTTTCGCATCTGTGCATGTAGAGGTGCCGGGCAACGCCAATATAGTGGACGTACATAATATGATTGATCAAGCCGAGCTTAAAATACTCAACAAAATGGGAATAGTCATAACTATACATATGGATCCCATAGATACCGACGACGCAAAAACCAACCGCCTGCGCGATATGGCAGCCAACGCTATCCAAAGAATTGACGGACGCCTTACTCTGCATGATTTCCGAATTATAGACGGCTCCAGCAGAATTGTGCTCTTATTCGACGTGGTTGTACCGCCGGGCTACCCTCTGGAACCCGAAAAGCTGCAAGGGCTTATTCAAAAGGAAATAGCCGCAATAGACCCCATTTATCATTGCGTAATTCATATAGACTATGATTACGCTATTGCAAAATAAGCTTTTTTAATATATTATATTTTAATACATGACATGCTGGCCTCAGGAGGATAAAAATGCGCGCTATTCATAAAATGTATACTGATAATATCTGCGTTACATTTACTTCATGCGGCGTATTAGACAACACGCCCCCTAAAATTACCTCCTATAACATTCTTCTGCTTGGATTGGAAGGCGAAATGGAAATAACTATTGATAAAGGTCATCCTTTGAAAGTGGGAACTTCCAATATGCTGTTTATCCCCAAAGGCTCTCTTTTCAGCGTAAAAATCCTTCAGCCGGCCGTTGATTACCCATGGATAGGCTATTACGTAGTATTTGACCTCAATATTCCGCTATATCAGCTGGATCTTTCCGACCTATTGCAGTTCCCCAACCGTATCAGCCTGCAAGGAGAAGATATTCAGAAATGCATAAATGCCTATTATAATATACTGGGCTGCCACGAGGACAATACTCTTATAAGCGAATTAAAATGCAAAGCATATACTCTTGAACTATTCTGCACATTTCTGCAAACCTACGGCGACCCTACTCAAATTGAGGAATACGACCAGCGCCTGCTTGGGCTGGTAAGCTATATAGGAGAAAATTACGGAGACGCCGGCATAACGCTGGACAGTCTCTCCGCCCAAGCCAATATGCATTCCAGCTCTCTTATACGTCTTTTTAAGGAGCAGACGGGAATGACGCCTATGCAGTTTGTCAACCGTACCCGGCTTATGGCTGCAAAAAGGCTGCTGCTGTATTCCAATAAAAGCATAAAGGAAATAGCTCTTGAAACCGGATTTGGAGAACAGCAAAGCTTTGTGCGCAATCTGCGACAGGACACCGGACTTACTCCAAGCGATTTCAGACGCGTAATGGGCTATGAGGAAATTGAGGAATGACTTTTCACCCACAGCGCTTAATAACCCTTGCCGTCTATAATAAAAAGCGCCAATCGGACAGCAGCCGTATCGGCGCTTTTTTATTTTAATATTACAACATACCTGTTATACTATATTTTTGCTTTTAAAAAGCCAGCCGGCAACCAGCCGGCGGCAAATTTAAAGCTTTTTAACAAACAGCGCCCTTATAGCGTTCAGCACAGCTATAATCATAACCCCCACGTCGGCAAAGATAGCCAGCCACATATTGGCTATGCCCAAGGCGCCCAAAACCAAACAAACTAATTTAACGCCTATAGCAAAAGCTATATTCTGGTATACTATCCTCAAGCATTTGCGCGATATTCTTATAGCTTTGGCAATCTTTATTGGATCGTCGTCCATCAGCACTACATCCGCAGCCTCTATCGCCGCGTCAGAGCCCATAGCGCCCATAGCGATTCCGATATCCGCCCGGCTCAGTACAGGCGCGTCGTTTATCCCATCCCCTACAAAGGCCACCTTTCCCCTGTCCGGCTTATTTTTCATTATCTCTTCAACCTTAGCCACCTTGCCCGAAGGAAGCAGCTCGCTGTATACCTCGTCTATTCCCAATTCCGAAGCCACCCGCTCGGCTACTTTTCCAGAATCCCCAGTCAAGATTACGGTTTTTTGAACTCCTGCTTCTCTGAGCGCCGATACCGCTTCCTTTGAATGCGGCTTAACAACGTCTGAAATAACTATATGCCCTGCATATTCATGTCCAACCGCCATATGAATTATAGTGCCTACCGAATGACAATTAATATACGGTATATTCAGCCGTTTCATAAGCTTTGCATTCCCCGCAGCTACCTCCAGGCCGTCTACCTTTGCTAAAACCCCCTCCCCGCTTATTTCATGTATATCCGTAACCCTGGAACGGTTCAGTTCCACTAAGCAGGCTCTTTGAAGGCTCTTGCTTATGGGGTGAGAGGATGCGCTTTCAGCCAGCGCAGCATATTCCAAAAGCTTGGAATTGACCATTGCGCTGTGATGGATTCCGTTTACTTCAAATACTCCCCGGGTCAGCGTGCCCGTTTTATCAAAAACCACTATTTTGCTCTTGGACAGAGTTTCAAGATAATTTGAGCCTTTAACTAAAATTCCTGCCTTGCTTGCGCCTCCTATTCCCGCAAAAAAGCTCAGCGGTATGCTTATAACTAAGGCGCACGGACAGCTTATAACCAGAAAAGTAAGCGCGCGATATATCCAAACGCTCCATTGCGCCTCCAGCCCTAATATCAGCAGGCGTGCTAAAGGGGGAAGCAGCGCCAGCCCAAGAGCGCATATGCAGACAACCGGAGTGTAAATCCTGGCAAATTTAGAGATGAAATCCTCTGATTTGGATTTCCTGGAGCTTGCATTTTCTACTAAATCCAATATTTTAGATACTGTAGATTCACCAAATTCCTTAACGGTGCGTATTTTTAATAACCCCGTCATATTTATGCAGCCGCTGATTATTTCATCCCCTGCCGATACGTCTCTGGGTAGGCTCTCGCCCGTCAGGGCGCTTGTATTCAAGCTGGAGGAGCCCTCAAGCACTACGCCGTCTATAGGCACCTTTTCTCCCGGCTGAACGACTATAACGCTGCCTATTGCTATCTCGTCCGGCTCAACTTTTACAAGCGCGCCCTCGCGTTCAACGTTTGCATAATCGGGACGTATATCCATCAATTCGCTGATATTCCGTCTGCTCTTCCCTACGGCATAGCTCTGGAACAATTCGCCTATCTGATAAAACAGCATAACCGCTATCGCTTCTGTATAATCGCCGCTTTGCTCATATACTGCAAGCACAATCGCTCCGACGGTAGCTATGGCCATAAGAAAATTCTCGTCAAAAACCTGACCGTTTCTTATGCCCTTAGCAGCTTTTATCAAAATATCGTATCCTATTATCAGGTACGGCAATAAAAACGCCGCCAGGCGCCAATACCCCGTTATCTGAACAAATTGCAGCGCAATCAGCAATACAGCCGCAATTATTATGCGCAGCAGCATTTTCCTCTGCTTTTTATTCATAAATAAATAACTACCTCCCGGCAAAATTAAAGCGCCGCTTTTTAAATATATATTTCACAGTCGTCCTCAATCCGCTTGCAGTTTTTTAAAACCTCTCGCATAACCGCCTTAATGTCATGTCCTTCTTCAAATTCCACATTCATTTTCAGCATCATAAAATTCACAGTCGCATCTTTAACGCCTGCAGTACGTTTAGCCGCTTCCTCCATCTTATTAGCGCAATTTGCGCAATCTACCTCAATTTTATAGCTTTTTTTCATTTTACGCTACCTCCTGTATTAATTTAACGATTAAATAATTGCTTAATTGTTTACTTATATATTATACATTAATACCCAAGTTGTCAACTGTTTTTTATAATAAATTACCCTCAGTTTACAAGGAACTACACGCCTCAAAGCAGGATAATTTCTTTATTTTCTGCGTTATTATCCTCAATCAGCGTACTCCCGCGTACATTGAATCAAAGCAGCGCAGCAGGACGCAGATTTTATGCCTTCTGACCGTCTTTTTTGTAAACTGAGGATAAATTTGCTTCAATGCAAATATACAAATACAAACCAACGCTAATTCTTCTAAGTAGACCGCATTGAACTCTCATTTATAAAAAGTTTTCGCCATAATAAATAAAATGTACTCTTTGAACACTTATTGTGATAAAATAAAACTGTTCCTTATAGACGCATAATAATAAGGAGGAATCATTTATGCCCAAGCTGCCCCACGACCATGGACAGCATATGGAAAACGAATTTGACCATATGCCCAAAGTGGAGGATTTTCAAATTGTCTCTGATATTTTCAAACAGCTATGCGATGGGAATCGCATCCGTATTTTCTGGCTGCTCTGCCATTGCGAGGAATGCGTTATCAATCTCTCCTCAATGGTGGGAATGAGCTCTCCAGCCGTCTCTCATCATTTAAAGCAGCTTAAGGCCAGCGGTCTTATCATAAGCCGGAGGGAAGGCAAGGAGGTTTATTATAAAGCCGCCGATACAGAGCAGGCTGGCCTGCTTCATCATATGATTGAAAAAATGGTGGAAATATCATGTCCTTCAGCCAAAGGCTGACCGCAATAAAAAACGTTAATAAGAGGTGGCAATATGGAAGATTTAATTATTCGCCCGGCATTGAATGAGGATATCCCATATATAGATAAATTGCTTTACCAGGTGCACAAAATACACAGCGACGCACGGCCCGACCTATTTAAAGCGGGCGCCAAAAAATACAGCGACAAACAAATTGCCCGTATAATTGCAGACGCAAGCACGCCAGTTTTTGTCGCAGAAAAAAATCGAGAAATACTAGGCTATGCCTTTTGTATACATAAGCAATTCCTTAGCGACAGCAATATGACCGATATTAAAACCCTTTATATAGATGATTTGTGCGTAGATGAAGCTAAACGCGGCATGCATATAGGAAAGGCTCTTTATGAATATGTGCTGGCCTACGCTGAAAAATGCGGCTGTTATAATGTAACTCTTAACGTATGGGCGGATAATAAAAGCGCTTTGGAATTTTATAAAAGGATAGGCATGTCCGTTCAAAAAATAGGTATGGAAAAAATACTGTCTTAACCAGCGGCGCCGCAGGCAAATGCCTGCGGCGCCGCTGGTTTAATCATTTTATAAGCGTTCCTCAATTTACAAGGAACTGCACGGTTAGAAAAACACCCTTTTGCGCTCTTAAAACTATTTCCCGAAAAAGCCTTTCTTTTTCTCATGAGGCTGCGCGCCCCGGACGCTTTCATCAAACTCCCTAAGAAGCTCCTTTTGCTTAGCCGAAAGCTTGCGAGGCACCTCCACACCTACTGTTATATAAAGGTCTCCCTTATCCATGCTATGCAGCTTTTTTATGCCCTTCTGCTTAATACGGAAAATTGTGCCCGGCTGAGTGCCCTCAGGAATTTTATATTTTATATTTTCCTCCAGAGTAGGCACTTCCAATTCGTCTCCCAGCGCAGCCTGAGCATAGCTTATTCCTATATCCATGTATAAGTCGCTGCCCCGGCGGGTAAACAGGCGGTGGGGACGAACGGTTATATAAACATATAAATCTCCGTTAGGCCCGCCCTTCTTGCCATGTCCTCCTTCTCCGCGCAGGGTTATAGCCTGCCCCGTATCTATTCCGGCAGGTATGCTTACATTTAATTTTCTATTCCTGCGCACCCTTCCCCGCCCGGCGCATTTAGAACAGGGCGTCTTAATAATCTTACCTGTGCCTCTGCAATGAGAACAAGCCGAAACCGACGCAAAGCTTCCAAAAACAGTATTTTGAGTAGTACGCACCTGTCCCGTGCCCTTACAGACAGGACAGGTTTCAGCCTCAGTCCCAGGCTGCGCGCCGCTGCCATGGCAAACCTCGCACTCTTCCTCCCGCACTATGCTTATCTCTTTTTTAACACCAAAAGCCGCCTCTTCAAAGGTTATATTCAAATCATAGCGAAGGTCGTCTCCCCGTTCAGGGCCGTTCTGCCTGCGCGAAGAACCAAAGCCTCCGCCAAAAAAATTGCTGAAAATATCTCCGAAATCCATGCCCGAAAAGCCGCCCTCATACGCCCCGCCCGCGCCTCCGAAGCCCTGCGGCCCCGCATGCCCGAACTGGTCGTACTGAGCTCGTTTCTGGCTGTCTGATAGAGTCTCGTACGCCTCGTTTACCTCTTTGAATTTCGCTTCGGCCTGCGCGTCGTCAGGATGCAAATCAGGATGATACTGTTTAGCCAGCTTACGATAAGCTGATTTTATTTCATCATCGCTGGCGTCCTTTTTAACGCCCAAAACCTCATAATAATCTCTCTTCTCCGCCATTTAAAATCCCCCGGAACAGCCTTTAAGGGGGCAAGGTCGTCCCTGCCCCCAAACGGCTCATATATCTTTATATTATGCCTGTATTATTTATTATCCTTATCCTTTTCGTCGTCCACTACTTCATAATCGGCGTCATATACCTTCTGCTCATTTTGAGCGCCGCCGGCTCCCCCGGCCTGTGCCCCGGGATCTGCGCCCTGAGCGCCCTGGGCGTTGGCCTGCTGCTGATAAATCTTGCCAAACACCTCATAGGATACATTAGCCAGCTTTTCTGACGCCGCCTTTATGGCTTCTATATCTGTTCCCTCCAATGCTTTTTTAACCGTCTGAATCTCCGCTTCAATCCGGCTCTTATCATCGGCAGAAACCTTGTCTCCCAGCTCCTTAAGGGTACGCTCAGTCTGGAACACCATATTATCCGCCTTGTTGCGTTCTTCAACCGCCTCTTTATTCTTCTTATCCTCGGCCGCATACTTCTCGGCTTCCTTAACCGCCTTATCTATCTCCTCGTCCGAAAGATTGGTGCTGGCAGTAATGGTAATCTTCTGCTCCTTGCCCGTACCTAAGTCCTTAGCTGAAACATGCACAATGCCGTTAGCGTCTATATCAAAGGTAACCTCTATCTGAGGCACTCCTCTGGGAGCAGCCGGAATACCGTCCAGCATGAAATTGCCCAGCGTTTTATTATGAGCAGCCATCTCACGCTCACCCTGCAGCACATGGATATTAACCGAGGTCTGTCCGTCAGCAGCCGTAGAGAATATCTGGCTCTTCTTAGTAGGAATAGTTGTATTACGGTCTATAAGCCGCGTAAAGACACCTCCTAAGGTCTCAATGCCCAGCGAAAGAGGAGTAACGTCCAGAAGCAGCACGTCATGTACCTCTCCTCCCAGCACGCCCGCCTGTATGGCAGCGCCTACGGCAACGCATTCATCCGGGTTAATGCCCTTATACGGCTCCTTGCCCGTCTCTTTTTTAACCGCCTCCTGCACGGCAGGAATACGAGTCGAGCCGCCAACCAATATTACTCGGTCAATTTTATCCATGGTAAGATTGGAATCCCTCAGCGCCTTGCGCATAGGCTCTATAGTAGCCTCTACCAAATCGGCCGTAAGCGCGTCGAATTTAGCGCGGGTAAGAGTCATATCAAGGTGAACAGGACCCTGAGCTCCCACCGAAATATAAGGCAGGTTGATATTAGTGCTCATAACGCCCGAAAGATCTATCTTGGCCTTCTCGGCCGCTTCCTTTAAGCGCTGCATAGCCATTTTATCGCTAGAAAGGTCTATGCCGTTGCTCTTTTTAAATTCATCCACCATCCACTGCATTATGCGGTTGTCAAAATCATCGCCGCCCAGTCTGGTATTTCCGTTTGTAGCCAGCACCTCAAATACGCCGTCTCCTATTTCCAAAATGGAAACGTCGAAAGTACCGCCGCCCAAATCATAAACCAATATCTTATGGTTGCCTTCCTTATCCAAACCGTAAGCAAGAGAAGCCGCAGTAGGCTCGTTTATTATGCGCAGCACCTCTAATCCGGCAATCTTGCCCGCATCCTTAGTAGACTGACGCTGGCTGTCAGAAAAATATGCCGGAACAGTTATTACCGCCTGAGTTACCGGCTCGCCCAGATAGCTCTCCGCATCCTGCTTCAGCTTCATTAATATCATAGCTGAAATTTCCTGAGGAGTATATTCCTTGCCCTCCATCTTGGCTTTGTAATTGGTTCCCATCTCTCTCTTAATGGATATTACCGTATTATCCGGATTAGCCACAGCCTGGCGCTTAGCAATAGCGCCTACCATACGCTGTCCGTCCTTGGAAGCGACTACCGAAGGAGTAGTCCTGCTGCCCTCGGCGTTAGGAATAACTACAGGCTCGCCGCCCTCCATGACCGCTACGCATGAATTAGTCGTCCCTAAATCTATACCTATTATCTTTCCCATAAATAAAACCTCCTCAAAATGGTTATTATTTTTATATTTTTTATTGCCCTTATACCCGAAATATATCAGCGTCTTTAAGTATATAACATATCAGAAAACCAATTATTTTATGAATAAGGACAACATCCAGCTTTATTTTGTCACTCTCACCATGGTATGGCGTATAACCTTATCTCCCAGCTTATAGCCCTTAAGCAATACCTCGGCTATCTCGCCCGGCTTCTGCCCATCAAGGCAATCGCTCTGCATAACCGCGTTATGAAAATTAGGGTCAAAAGCCTCGCCCTGAAAACCTATTTCTTCTACTCCCAGCGCGCCCAGCATATCGCCAAGCTGCTTTCTTATCATTTTAACGCCCTCAAAAAGGCTACCCGAGCCGTCTTTTTCGCCTTCTATAGCTCTGTCCATATTATCTATTACCGGAAGAAGGCTCTTAATTACCTCCAGCTTGCCATCTAATAAAGCATCGGCATAAACCGAAGCGTTCCTGCGCCTGTAATTATCAAAATCCGCCTGAACTCTTTTAGCCAGATTTATATAATACTCGCTCTTATCTCCCTGAGCCTCACTTTCCGGCTGTCCACTAGCTTCCTTTTGAGCGGCGCAGTCCTCATAATTATCCTCTACCTCTTTCTGCGCCTGACTGCTGTCCGCCTTGTTCGCCATATTCTCCTTATCTTTCTTATCCTTGCCACTCATAATATGACCCCTCACCTTTCTTCTTTATCGTCCTTTTTGCCGTCCACACCGTTAATGGAGGAAAGCACTTCTGATAACGAAGCGCTCATATATTTCATAACCTGAAGCACGCGCCCATAATTCATTCTGACAGGACCTATAACCCCCAGGCGGCCCATAACTCTTCCGCCCAAACGGTAAGTAGCAGTTACTATGCTGCAATCCTGCATGTTGGCGTTATGATTTTCCGCTCCTATCCGCACCCTTACTTCCATATCGGGCTGTTCCAAAAGGATATCCCTCAACTGTTCTTTAGAATCAAGCAGCTGAAGCATATTGCGAGCCGCGTCCAAATCAGTCGCATATTCAGGATGAGCCAGCAGTTTGGCCGCCCCGCCTATAAGTATTTCCCTGTGACCTGAATTCAAACGGGAGGTCAGAAAATCAGTTATCTGAGTAAAAATTTCACGCTGTCCCTGAATTTCATTATATATATCGCTCACCTGCAGCACGCTGTTTTCAGTAATCCGCCTGCCCGCAAAAATCTTGTTCAACAGATGGGACGCGTCCTCCAGCTGAGCAGGAGTAACATTAGCGTCCAGCAATACAGGAGTATCTTTAATTATGCCCGCGTCTGTCACTACTACCGCCAATGCAGCACGCTCTGAAACGGGCACCAGCTGTATATGCTTTATAGCTACTGATTTCAACTGCGGAGGCATTATCAACGACACATAATCGGTAGCGTTGCTTATAGCCTTGGCCGCTCCCTCCAATATCCCCTGCGTCTCGTGCATACGCTCGTCATAATAGCCCTTTATATATTCCGCGTCCTCTGCGCTTAGAGAAGCTATTTCCAGAAGCTGGTCAACGTAAATTCTGTAAGCCTTATCTGAAGGGATTCTGCCCGCGGAGGTATGAGGCTGTTCCAAATAGCCTAATTCCTCCAATTCGCTCATCTCATTGCGTATCGTGGCCGAACTTAGCCGCATTCCAAGCTGCTCGGCAATGGTTTTTGAGCCTACCGGCATCGCGCTGGATATATAATCGTCAATGATAGTGCGCAGGATTTTCCGCTTTCTCTCATTGAGCTCCATATAACTACGCCTCTTTTCAATCGGATTAGCACTCTTTTTATTCGAGTGCTAATTCTGTGACAAGAATAGCACCATAGCAAGGTTTTGTCAACCAAAAAAGAACGCTAAAGTGTTAAAAATTTGTTATTGATTTATGTATTTTTACCCTTTTTGACCCAGTTTATTATAAACGCGGCAATACAGCCGCCTACTCCGCCCAGCACGCCCGAAACTATATCACCCATAGTATCAATATTATTGCCCTGCATCTGGGTATTTATAAGGCAATCCATGGAAAATTCATAAACCTCCCAAAGCCCGGCCGCGGCAAACGCCGCCAGCAAGCCTATCGCCATGCAGAATCCTTTCCGTATCTCCTGACCCCTGTAAAAGTACTTTGCGCCCAAATACTCTCCAAGAAAAAATATTATTACTCCGCTGATAAAATGTACTACCCTGTCATACCCCGGCCAAATATCATATAAATTTAAAATTGAACCAAAGCCCATAGCCATAACTATAAAAAGCTGCGCGCAGACATGAAATACAGCCGGCATGCGCCAAAGCAGCAGCGTGCATGCCGCCACCGCGGCATAACCTCCTAATATGGAAGTAATGGGCGTGCCTATGCCGTCCGCGCCGTCTATAATTATAGCCGCCGTTAGCAAAACAGCAGCGGCTCCGCTTGCAATCAGCCTAAGGGGTATTTTATTCCCTTTCATAACCTTTTTCTCCTTTAAAATTCAATAGTCAATAAGTTATCATCATATAATCTCTTTGTCAACCCGTCATATACTAACGAGAGCAAACGTAAATTTAATATAGTATAAAATAATACCGGCTATATATGGAGGAGCGAATGTCCAGAAAAAAAATTATTTTTACTATCGCCGCGGCTGCGGTATGTATTGCCGCAGCTGCAGCGGGCTTTTTCACAGCCCGCGCTGTTTACAGGCCGCATATTCAGGCCAATATTGAGGGAAGCATAAAAATAGAAGTAGTAGACGGCTTTACCGACCTGCCGGTCAGCGGCGCAACTGTAGTAATCCCCGAAATAAATAAGAGCTTTACTACCGACCAATACGGGCTTACTCCCCTAATCAGCGTTCCTGTAAGAGCTGATTCGCGCTTTGACTCCATGCTTCCGCAGGATTGGGGTGAATGCAGCGTGCTGGTATATTGTGAAGGCTATGTAGACTACGCCCTGTTTCATGCGCATGTAAACGCAGACCGGGAAAGGGACGCAATAAAAATATATCTATTTGAAGAGGGAGCTACAGGCAGCAGCCGTCCATTCAGTATAATAGAAGGACCTGACCGCCAATGGGTACAAAAAATGCTGGATAAATACCGGCCTCAATAACGGCATTTATCCGCATCCGGCTTACGCAGCCATTGCTCCAGTCCAGCCTTTTTAGAATCCAAAAGACAATACACAATACAAACGCAGCGCGCCGAAAGACGAAGCGATTTGCATACCGGCGCGCCGCCGTTCAAACAAAATTCCCCCGACTAGAACATATTATCCTATACACGCAGACGCTGTCCAAATTTAAAACAGCTTATACCGCCAAAAGAGAACTGCGCCGGCTGAAATCTTAAATATATGCTTATAAAAGATATTATCGTCCATTTACTTGAGAATAAAATACATGTAAAATATATGTTAATAATTTATTAAGGCGGTGAAGACATGTTAAAAAAACTACTTACCCTTGTCACCCTGTTATGCATAATAAGCATGTCCTTGTTTACTGCCGCTCAGGCGGATCAGGAAACTAAGTACCTAGTAAGCCAGGACAGCAGCGTAATAGTGCTCGAGCCTGGAAAGAAGCTGGACGTTTCTTCCTACTTGTTTGAATTTGGCGAACAGCTTGCGGAGGGAACAGAGGTAACTCTCAGCTCGCAAAGTCCTGAGCTGACAATAGAGGGCAAAAGCATATTTGCTCAGGAGGAAGGAACCTTTCTTATGAATGCCCAATATGGCGAACAAACTATGGACGTCTACGCAGTATCCGGAGCAACGGTATATTATGACGATTTTTCCTCAGGTCTCAGCGACCAATACCGGATTGTTGAAGGAAGCAACGTATATGTTGAGGATGGATTTTTATTTGTAGGTCCCTCCTGCCGTGTGCTGCTGCCCGAAGAACTAGATAAATTTGGTAATTATATAATAGAAGCGGAGGCTACGCTTCTAAACCCCAATGATTACGCCCGCTGGGTTTCAGTAATGTATAGGATTCAGGATGAAGACTATCCCTACTATCAAATGTGCATACGCAGCTCTGCAACCGCATCCAACGGCGTAGAATTTGCCGAACGCACTACCCAAAACGCATGGAACGTTATGAATACCGCATCCTATTCGGAAAATATTTCACCTGATAAAATATACAGCATCCGGGTGGAAGCTAACGGCCCCATAGTCAGTCAGTATATTAACCAAACCTTGACTCAGACAGTAAACAATGCAAATGTTTGGACTAAAGGGGGCGTTGGCCTACAGGCTAATGGGTCTACCATGAAGGTGGACAGCATAAAAGTGACTGTGGTGCAGGAGGAATATAAAGTTACATACGGCTATGCCCAGGCTTCTACACCGTTAAAAAACGACTACTCCTCTTCCGCCCTGGCCGTTAAGCCGGACACGATGCAGGATATAAACAGCTATGCCGGAATGGATGAAAGCGAACGTCCGACGGCGGTCATGGTGGACGTAAAAAGCGATTTGTCCCTAACCACGTTTACAGGCAACGACATAGGCGCAATAGAAGATTTGCTCGCTTCCTTGGATAATAAGCTTATACCTGTATTCCGTACCCAACAGGCCGATACAGCCGAAGCGCTTGCGCAGAAGCTGCACGATATCAATTTCCCCGACGCCTATATACTCTCCAATAAGGAAGCGCTTTTGGCCGCTAAAGAAGTCAACTTTAATTTCTATGGCATACTGGACATGTCTAACGATACTGATAAAATTACCGAGGAAAAGCTGGCCGAAATACGCTCGGACGTTAATTCCTCCAACTGCAAAACGGTGCTTTTACCCGAAGCGTACGCCCAGAAAGAATATATTCAGTTCCTTCAGAAGGGCACCATAAGCATATGGCTGGACAGCACGGCGGAAGAAACCGCAACCGCCTGCCGGCTGCTGGCCTGCGGCGCTAACGGATACGCAACCAACAATCCCGCTAATCTTACTTCCGCCATGGAATATTTTTCAGACGACGCCATGCTGCGCAAAACCCTTGTAATAGGACACCGCGGCATACCCTCAATAGCTCCTGAAAACACCGTTGAGGGAGCCATAAAGGCATATGAAAACGGCGCAGATATTCTCGAAATAGACGTATATGTAACTAAGGATAACGAAGTAGTAGTTATGCATGACGGAGATATATCGCGCACCACTACCGGCTCAGGCAATATAGAAGCATATACTCTGGAACAGTTAAAGGAATTCTACGCCAATAAACAGTTCCCCAATAATCCGGAATTTGCCCAGTGCAGGATTCCTACCCTGCGTGAATTTTTTGAGGAATTCAAGGATACCGATATGGGGTTCTTTATAGAAATTAAAACTGGCAAAGCCAATTGCCTGCCCCTGATTAAGCAGCTTATAGACGAATATGCCGATTATAATCTGGAAAGCCGCTGCACCGTAATAAGCTTCTATATGAATCAGCTTCAGAACAGCCGCAGGGAAATGCCCGGAGTATCCGCTAGCTTCCTCTGCGGAGGGCTTATAACCGACGAAAGCCTGTATACTGCTATTTACGGCGTAACAAACCAGCTGCTTCCCGACAACGTAACTTTCAGCACCTCGTATAACAACGTAGGCGCAGAATCTATAGAAGCGCTCGCCCTTCGCGGTATAACCACATGGCCATGGACCTTTGAAAGCATAAGCCAATACTATAGCTTTTTCAAAACAAACGCAGGAGGGCTTACCACTAACTACTGTAACTGGAGCAAGGATTTTGCTCATACTCTGAATGTCCCTGAGCAAAATTGCCAGCTTGGCCTGAATCAGAGCATAACAGCGCAGGGAACTCTTACCACCTATGCCCGCAATACTCTTGAGCTGCCCGAAAACACAGAACTGGTTATCATATCAGGTGAAGATGTTATAAAAGCGGACGGCCTTAACATAACAGGCTTAAAAGAAGGCACCGCCTCATATATGCTAAAAACCAGCTTTACTAACAGAGGCGGACTTAATTACACCTTATATTCGCAGCCCGTTACCGTTTCTGTTTCAGAAAACGTCATCACCGGCCAGAGCCCCGCCGCCTCCCATGCTCCTGAAACCCCCGGCGCCAACGAAGCTCTCCCCTATATTATGGGAGCCTGCGCTCTGATTATAATCGCAGCGGCTATTATTGTTCCTGTAACTCTTAAGCGCAGAAAAAATAAATAAAATTTTCACACAGCATATTCCCGCCGCCGGCAAAAGCGTCTCAAACTTTGCCGGCGCCGCGGAGGAGCGTATTAAGCCGGAGTATCCGGCGAGTCTAAATTCTTTATGTATATTTTTAAAGAGCGGAACTGTTTCCGCTCTTTTTAATATCCAATTTCAAATAATAATTCCAATCAGCATATAAAAGATACCACATATCAGCTCTGTAAATTTTCCATGCCCGCTATATACTTATAGCTCGCATAGTAATTAAATCCCTCTCGGAACAAACGCCGTATTCAGCCTTACAGCCGATCATTTATAATTAAAAAAATATTTGCATACAAATTCCAATGCATTTCAGCCCTATACGGCTTGCCTGTTTTCCGCGTTATCCCCAATGCGCTCACATTGCGCCCCGTCTTCGCCCGCCTTAAAGACAGATAAATTTTTAAAGAGCGCAGAGCTAAAAAACCGAATTTACGCCCCTGCAAAACGTCTAAAACAACACATACCGATTGTATATGGAGCAAAAACAGTACGGCAAAAGCGCAAATTCAACTCTTATAACCGCATTACACCTTGCATGCTTAGACAATACAATCAGAGTACGATGCGCCGCCGAGAGTGTGAATTGTTCGGTTTTGCCGCGTTGTCGTCCTTAAAATACGCCCGGTATTTCTGCGTCCTGCCGCCTTGCAAAACCGGAAAATTCCTTTTTCTCTGCGGTCGGAGATTTTTGCTTAAATGCCCGTTGACGGCCGCGCGGCGCCTGGTTAAAGACATACCTGGCGTATTTTAGAAACCGCGCAGCAAACCGGACGCGGCGGGCATCCAAAGCAAAGATGTACTGTACCTTGATTATATTGTCTATGCTAACATCAATATTTTCAAAAATTTAATTTATAAATTTCAATGCATATTTTCTTTAAGTCAAACACAAACTAACACAAAACTGCAAAGGAGAGAAAAAATATGGTTATAGACAGAATAGCACTTGTGCTCGTTATAATCGGCGCGCTGAACTGGCTTTGCGTTGGAATTTTCCAATTTGACTTCGTAGCCTGGATCTGCTCTGGCGCCGCTACTACCTGGGCACGTATAATATATTCCATAGTGGGTATTGCCGGTCTGTGGTGCATATCTCTGCTGTTCCGCAGAAGAGTCTCGGAATAATCTGACTTCTTCTATTTACAGCAGAATAACTATACAGCGTCAATAACGCTCGGGACTCTTAATCCCAAAATAGAAAAGGACGAAAGCAAAATCAGGCTTAACTGCTTTGCCTTCGTTCTTTTTATTATTTCTTTAGACTATATAATCAAAGTACAATGCGCTTTTGCATAAATGCCCGCCGCGTCCGCTTTGCTGCGCGGCCTTTAAAATACGCCCGGTATGTCTTTAATCAGGCGCCGCGCGGCCGTCAACGGGCTCTTAAGCAAAAATCTCCGACCGCAGAGAAAAAGGAATTTTCCGGTTTTGCAAGGCGGCAGGACGCATAAATACCAGGCGTATTTTAAGGACGACGGCTCAGCAAAACCGAACAATTCACACTCTCGGCGGCGCATTGTACTCTGATTGTATTATTGTCTACCCTCAGTTTACAAATGCTTTCAAAAATCAAAAATATTAATGCCTGCATCCTCATTGTATTTTCTGCCCACAAAGCCGTCCATAACGGTTATAACCATCTCGCATGTAGCGCTTATAACCGCACGGCTCAAATGTCCTCCGTAAACTAATCCTTTATTATCGCCCGCGCTCATATGTATATGAATGTAAGGCTTCCCGTCCATAACGGTTATAGTGCCCGTCAAGGATACTATTTCATAATCCCCGCAAAAATCATTAGAATAAAACTGCTTTTTATTAACGTCAAATACCCCGACAGTAAAGGAATCGGTAGCTCCAAGCGCTGAGATATGAGCTAAAGAAATATTTTCCTTTAGAGCAATTTCTCTTAATTGCTCTAAAACCTCTTCCCCCTTGTCTATCCGTATTATGATTTTATCCCCAAATCTCCTATAATTCATTTTGACGACATTAGCTTGCAGGTAATAAGGCGCAGAGTTCCCTGCACACTAATAAAAACCCTCCTTTATAATATGGGATTGCAATCAAAATATCATGCCTATATTTACAGGCATCTAAAGCCGCAAAGCAATAATCTGAATACTTTCATAACATTTTATCACGCAATCCCTATATAGGCAAGCATCAAGTGCCCGTCTCGTGCAGCAGCAATATAAAAATCTTATATATTACGCGCGCTTTATTTCACCGCACGCAATTTTCACACCCGAACCGCCCGACGGCTGAGTAGTAAAATCATCAGGCTTATCGTGTATAACTACCGTCCTGCCTATTATATCCTTAACGGCAAATCGATTTGTTAAAACCACGCAAAATGCAAATCCATTATTGCCAAATAACGGAGGCAAATCCCCCGCATGAAACGGATGCCCGCAGCTTCCTGGATTATAATGCGAACGCGTATCAGCAAACCAGTCCCTTGCCCTGCCGCCGCATCTTTCTCCCTCATGTATATGAAAACCGAAAACCCTATCCGCACATTTTCCACTTTCGGACGGCAGGCCCATAATTTCCGCATAGACAAGCACGCCGGCATTAGTTTGATAGAATCTTACCCTCCCTGATATATTAGGAAATTCCGGGCTGCCGGCTACAACAGCCAAAGCCTGTGCGTCTCCCTTCAAAACAGCATAAATGGGGTCATACCTCTTATTAACCTCTTTATCAACCATACAATACTCCTTAAAAACAAGTTCTTGGAATATTATATTCCTGTCCAGGCCGGCTTGTTAATAAACGCTTTTCTCAAAAGCCTTTATAACTCTCCTCCTCAAGCATAAAAGCGCCCGCCAAAGCATGAATATTGCAACGCGGCGGGGTTAAATTTTATGCGTTCTGACTCTGCGACCTCAAAGAAAAAGGATTTTTTCATTTTCAAGGTAGACCAAGAAAGCGTTACTTATGAGTACGCTGATTGAGGATAACTCAGAAAATGAAGAAATTATCCCGTTTTGAGGCGTGTAGTTCCTTGTAAACTGAGGATAATTGCAAAATTAACAATTTTTTATGACGCTTTTTTATAACGCAAGCCTGTTAAAAAATCAAGGCAAAGCTAGCGGCAAAAATGTGTTTTAAAATTCAAAATATCTTTCAGCATTTCTATAGTATATTCCCTCTATTATTTCCTTGATTGCTTCTTTGTCGTTCGGATATTCTCCGTTATCCACCCATTCTCCTATCAAATTACAAAGTATTCTACGAAAATAATCGTGACGGGTATAGGACAAAAAGCTTCTTGAATCCGTAAGCATTCCTATAAAATTGCCGAGAAGCGAAAGGTCGGCAAGCGACTTTAACTGTTTTTCTATTCCTATTTTAGTATCGTTAAACCACCAAGCAGAACCGTGCTGAAGTTTTCCCGCAACCTCAGTACCCTGAAACGCGCCTAAATAATTCCTCTAACCGACATATTATCATCCTGCAGTTTTTTGTTGCAAAGTTCCCAAACTTTTTCTGCTGTCTCACCATTTAAAATACCATCATAGTCGGAATAATTCTTCAATTCCAAATGTGTCCAATGATATATGGGATTACCTATAGCTTTGGGTATCATTTCCGCGAAGCGCTGGAATTTAACTCTATCATCAGTATTTCCTGTAATTTCACTTTCATCTACCCCATTTGAACGAATAAGACGCCATTTATAATGGTCGCCATTGAGCCAAACCTCGGTAATATTATTAAACTTACGATCTTCAGCAATTTCTTTTGGATTAATATGGTAGTGATAGTCGATTATCGGCATATCCTTTGCATAATCATTGTAAAACTGTCTTGCAGTTTCGGATTTCAGTAAAAAGTTATCGTTAATTATACCCATCTTATTTTACTCCTTTAAAACTTTCACGCAGTATCAGTTCTGCGCTTAATTTGTATTTTTTTCGGCCTTTTCGCCGCTTAACACCTTAGTCATCACATCCACGGCCATTTTGCACATATCCTCAAAACGGTTATCGATGCTCGAAAGCGTCGGTGAGGCGCATTCACACAGAAATGAATTATTAAAGCCTATTACACAAGGCCTCAGCTTATTTTTCTGCATTTCCTTTAATGCTCCTATCGCCAAAATATCTTCGGCGCATATGGCCGCATCAAGTATGTTTCCGGTTTCTATTGCCGTTTTAACAGCAGTTTTCCCGCCTTCAATAGTTTTGGGAGACTTAATAATAAGATCTTCATTGTATGCAATTCCGTTTTGCGTAATACCCTTAACATACCCAGATAGCTTCGCAATAGCGCTGGGCGTTAAGGCGTCATAAATATACAGTATATTCTTTTTACCCGTTGCAACTAACTTATCTACCGCGCTGGAAACTGAAATTCCCTCATCTGAATAATATATATTTTCACCGTCAAGCTTTGCATTTATCATGAATACAGGCACTTGCTGCTGAATAAATATTTTTAGAAACCTTATCATCGCAAAAAGCAGAGCCGATTAAAAATATTGCATCTATATGCTTTTCAAGCACATAATCTAATTGAATTTTAACCTCATTTTCGTCATCCCCTGTACAGCACAGAACAACCGAATAACCCAGCCTGCGCAGCAGTCTCTGTAAAATACTTACAGCTTAACGGCCAATCAAAGTCGTACAGTTTGGCGAAGAAAATTTTTTGCGTGCTTTTGCAGATTATATGATTGATATAGCGAACGAAAATGGTCACTTTGACGGAGATATCGCTATAGTAAAGCCCATAAAATACGGCAACCTTAACTGCTTTAAAAAACAGAACTGCATTTATACCGTAAATCTTAGAGGAAAGCAAAACGGCGAGGTTATAAATAATACAAGAATTATTACATCTGTTAAAAAAGCAATAATGTATGAATAGACTGATCTTGAAATACTACTGCTTACGACCAAAAACAAGTTCGGTATTACAATAAAAAATTCCGTATTCCTGTATCAATTACGCACGGAAACAATATGTTCATATTCCATAAATAATAGCGTTTCTGCGAACATTACGACTATGAACAATTGAAAGCGAAATAAGATTCGGAAAGGGATTTATATACATAAACACGATAGAATATTAGGAGGAGTTAGCGATGGAATTAATCAAAGAATTGTCCGAAAAGGATAAGATTTTAACTGCACTTAAAAATATCCGAATTAACTGCGCTGAAATCACATTTAGAACTGCTTGCGCTAAAGACGCAATCGAGTATGCTATTAAGAAATACCCTGATATGTCAATAGGCGCCGGCACAGTTATTAACGGCGAACAATTCAGACAGGCGCTGAATCTTAACTGCAAATTTATTGTTTCCCCTGGTTTGTCAGTTGAGGTCGCAAAGCTTTGTAAGGAAAGGAATACTCCCTATTACCCCGGTTGCGTAACACCAACCGAAATTATGCAGTAGACGATTCCACCTTGCCCCGCAAAAGCTGTCAGCGACAACGTGCCGCAATGAGAGCGTTGACACAAAAGATGTCTTATTAAAAATAGAAAACAAAAAGCCGAAAGCTAATACGTTTATTGACGCTCAAACAATTTAATGCCGCGAATCGCTTACAAACGCAATAGCTTTGCAATACTCTATTAAGTCGTTTTTTCAATTCTCCGATTCATCAAAAAAACATTCACAAAAAGCCGCTTCAAGTCCAACAACATTATAAAAGAACGTCTTAATGTACTGTTACACCGAATGCTCCAGTTTTTGCACTTTTATCACCGCACATCCTTTATTTATACAATAGAGCCGCATAAAATGGCCTACAAATACTTATCTTCACTTTTAACCTTATATGCAATTATAAAAAAGCGAAAAAGAAGAAAGATAAAGAACCAAACCTAGGGTTTGATTTACGTTATTACCGTCTATGGGGCTGCAAAAGATATATTTACGTTTTGCGTCTTACTTTGAACTCTCGCAAAATCGAATAAAGGACAAATCGGCAATATCATGACCTTTCTTATTCATTAAATAGATCCGATAATGTTTTTTGAACAAATTAACAAATACGGCCCCCCAATTCGCTTGAACCGCGCTCAAAGATGTCATATATCTTCTTTCAGGAACGATAACAGCCGCAATTTTCTTTATTGCAGAAGAAAATAAAAACTCCGCTACAATATAACATGAAACCGAGTGAACCGATTCATCTAGAAAATTCAACATTTTTAATTCTTCTGCAAAATATGTTTTTTCAAAAGTTACACAGCACGCCATATATACCCTCCGCGCTCTGTTAAATCCGAGTACAGCTAAAACGCGGTAACCATCCTCATATTTATAACGGTAACAACCGCCTGCGTCCAATGGAGGAAGAGCTTTCATTCTATTTAATGAATCGATTCTTCGCCGACGGGGTTTCGATTTCGGTGTTTGAAGCAAGCTCCAAAACTTCTCGAGATTTTTTGACGTATTTTAAGGATCCTGTTCTGTTGCTTAAAGTTCGCGTTAGAATTTTATATTCAAACCTGTTTCTATGATTTCTTTTACCCGATTCAAAGCAATTTCCAACTGCTCGCAACACATCCATTCTGCTTTCGCAATTGCAAAATAAACATCGTGCATTACACCATCATCATCAAACTCAACGCGGTATTCCACAAGTATTTCGGATGTTATTTACGATACGGCTTTCCCTTCGTTAAAGGATGTCATAAATCTATCCATATATTTCGCAGAACTCATCGCTCTGCGTCAAGTCCATTCCCTAACAGCCCACGAACACACCACTCTGTGAGAGCCGCATGAAAAAGATATTTTTGCTTTTCAGCGGTGGGAACTGAACTCTAGCACAGAATAAGGCCTAGATAAGACGGAGGACAGCGTACACTTAACTTTGGCCCCTATTCACATACACAATAAAACCTACTATAAAGATACTGTGATCACATCTGCATATTTCACAAACCCCATTTTTTCCGCCAATTTTTGAGATGCAACGTTATTTACGGAAGTTGACCATTGGGGACATATACCACTTTAAAGCATTTGTTTGAGGAATGTGATACACACCTGAGCCGCATAGCCCTTTCTCCTATACGGCTCTAATGTATTAATACCGATCTCCTGCACCTCATCTGACATATATGGCATATCAGGCGCATCAGAACAGCTCACCAACAAGTCCTGATTAAAAAGGCCGCAGCATAAATGCCGTTCCACTAAACCCATAAAATACGTTTCCAGCCAGTCGGTCTCTTTACACCCTGGGTTATTCGTAGTAAAAGAATTCTTAAACTGCAGATATTCCGCAGAAACCAAATTTCGTGCATAAGATGTGGCCTGACGCACCTTATCCGGCCTGTCAAAAACATACTTGATGGAATGACAACAGCGGTTTCCAAACGCAGAAACCATGACTTGTTTTATCTCGTCTACATTTCCTGCAGTTTGAATTTGTTTCTTAATTTCGTCTATTGTATCGGCAATGCTTCCGCCGTATGATACTACTGTCCGTTCGGGCTGACAAAGAATGTAAATAGCAAACGGCTGTGAATACCCAACCTGAATTTGATTGCGTTCAGGTGAATAAACCCATTTTACTCCGGAAAATGAGGAACTTAATATATCCTTTTCACCAAGCCACAGAGAATAATATCCATTAGTTTTTTCCAGGAAGTCCATATACATTTCCTTCAAAACAAGTATATATTATTTATTGTATCACTCAACAACAAAGAAGTCGACTGTTTTACAACCTTCTACCTCTATTCGATGTAACGCTATAAGGGTAACGCAAAACGATCGATTCAAGTGCAGACCGACCGTTCAGGCAGTTGCTGCAACATTTTTTAAGTAAGCCTTTTCAAACTTTTCAAATGTTTTATGATTCATTGAAGCCAAAACGCCTCTGCATGCTTTCATTCTTCCATGCCAGCTTTCTCTTGTAAAAGGCAAATCTATCATAAAACTATTCATTCGCAGATTTTCAAAACAATGTTTCTTTTAATCCTGAACTGCGGTAATCCGTCAACCCAATTCGGATTAAGCTGTTTTACAAGCGAGTGAGATTCTCTGGCAATGGGGGTGTCTTTCAGATAACTCATGTAAAGCTTTAAAAACAGTCCATTTGGTTTTATCATCTGCTTTATTTTATCAACGACAATTTTAGGATCAAAATATCCAAAACATTGACAGGCTGTAATCGTGTCAAAAGAATTATCAGCAAATTTATATTCTTCTGCATGAAAAGCTGTATATGTAATGTTTTTATAATCCTCAGATAACTTTTTAGCCTGTTCGATTTGTTCGCTTGATATATCTACGCCAATAGCATTTGCTCCATAATCAGCAAGTCCTCTCAGAATAACACCTGTCCCCGCTCTAAAATCAGGCCAAACAGAATTCGTCCTTCCAACACCGAGAGATAATAATCGGTCGTATAGTTCTTTCGGATAAATAACACGATATTTAGCATATTCCGAAGCGATCTTGCCAAAATCAAAGCCTTGTCCATTTCCGATAATTAAATTCAATTTAATTTCCCTATTCTGATTTCATTCATTTTTATTATAATCATATTGAGCAAAAAGCGCAACCCGAGAGTTTAACTCCACGATGTTGTGCTTCTTCTGTCTGAGCTACATGAAAAAGATATTTTTGCGACTTCAAGGGCAGATCTGAACTCTCGCAAAAAGTGTTTAGGGTTTCTTTCCCAATTTCATTGATAAATTAAAGTAATTATTGCAATCGCATTTTTGGGTTATCTGGAATCCAAGCTTACGCCAAAAAGAACATCCGCTGATGTTGTTGTCCTGAACCGATAGCTTTATAGAATTATATTTCGTATTAAATGCCTCATCAGTAAGAGCTCCGATAATTTTTGTCCCGATTGATTTTCGTTTAAAATCTTCATTCACTAAAAATAATCCAATATACAGAGTATCGGTTTCGGGATAACCCTCGAAAATTGACAGCAACGCCACAGCTTTATCTTTCAACGAAAAACCAATACAATAGCACATATCTTTCGGGAAATCATTTCCGTATTGAATCGTCTCCATACAATCTTGCTTTGTAGCAGGATGTCCTTCCGTAATTAAATAGTATTCTGAATTACAGTAGAATATATTTTCATAACGGTCTGAATTATCTAATGTTACCAACTCAATATTAAATTCGGGTAACCGGGGTTTGAGTTTCAAATATAAAGGCATAATGTCACCTCATATACTATTATAACAGGGAAAAGAAAACAACGCGGAAGTTCAAATCCTCAATGTTGTACTTTTTCTGTGAAAGCATTATGAAAAAGATATTATTCGCAATTCATCCGATGTACTTGAACCCCGGCGGATAGGATTACACTCATAATGCGAAATCTCATCGATTCTTTTTTCATGATTATAGTCTCGCCATGTTCTGATATTTTGTGAAGTCCTCCTTTTTCATATAAACGGATAGAACCCGCACAGTCTCATTCATATCTTTCACTGCGTTTGACGGGGAAACCCACTACTGACGCATACTTGTTTGTTTTTGCATCAAAGATGACTTTGTTCAAAAGGGCAGTAGCTATACCTTTTCCTCTGTATTCAGGAGCTATTTCAAAGCAAACAACGGCAATTTCGCGTTTGGGTATGGGAAAATAAAAAAAGAACATCACAATATGGTTTGCTTGAGAAGCTCGCTCTGTCATTAGCATTGCACCAACCAACGGATATGCCATCAACATATGCTAAATACCCCCAAAGAGCACCTGTTTCAATTTGTTGCTTAGCAGCATTTTAGACAGCGGACCAGGATCAATATCGCGGGTATTCTCAATCAATTTTCCCCTGTTCTTTTGACAGTTGATACATCTGACAATAACATCTGTAAAGTGAATTGTCAGTAAAAGCACGATTGTCGAAGAAATCAAAATAATCTGCTGATAGTTCCGCTGTAAGCTTTTTAATCGTTATTTCCATGATACTCTCTACTATTTGATACAATATACATAATTTCTACCATAATTATATCATACAAAAAAAATACAATTTAAACTTCGTTTAAACTGTACTTTTGGCGGAGAAGGAGGGATTCGAACCCTCGAACCGCTATTAACGGTTACACGATTTCCAATCGTGCGCCCTCGACCAAGCTAGGCGACTTCTCCAAAAAAATATTCTTCTGACCAAACGCAGATATTATACAATATTTTAAGCTTTCAGGCAACTACTATTTTTCCCTTTATACAAAAAAATAAACTTTAATGCCAAACCCTTTTAAGGGCATGTTCTCGGACGTTAAACAGAAAGCGTCTCATTACGCCCTTTGCTTATTATATATTTCAGTCCTGGCCAGCGTTTTCTCTCTCTTCAGGCGAATCAACCGATATACCCAGCTCGCGGCAGGCAGACAGCAAATCCGCATGCGCTCCTGCCGCTATTCTGCGTTCCAATTCATCGCTGTCTATTTCAGGCTCCAGTCCCATATTCGCTTCCAGCCTTTTAAAGCCTCCGCTCGACCAATCCGAAAGCTCCTCCAATGCGCGCTTAAGATTTTCCATTTGACCCAATGCAGCGTTTTTAAGCTCCTCTATCCCCTTTTCGCAGCTTTTGACGCGTTCTCTGAAATCCTCTTTTCGGCGTTCCAGACGCTGATTTTCTTCTCTCGCACGCTCCTTATATTCATTTTCAATTTCCAGCGCCCTGCCCGTAGCGTCTATGAGCACCTCGGATATAATGTTCTCCTTTTCCTTAAGCTCCGAGCATTCTTTAACCAGGCGCTCGTTCTCTTCCCTCAGCGCAGCCAAATCCTCCTCCACGGCGCGAAGCTTAGCTTCATATTCCTCTCTGAGCGAATTAATATATTCGTCTGCCTCAGCTTTTTTATACCGTCCCATAAACGCTTTCATATTTTCTCCATTCCGCCTTAGACTTATATACCTCAGCGTTCCGCATGTAAGTTTTATTGGCCCATCAGCCTAAAAATAGCAAATCATAAATTTATCTCTTGCCGAGCGTCCGTCAGCTCAAAGCAGACTCAGTCCCAATCCGCCCGGTTTATTTGCTGTATTGCTGCAAAAGCTGATTTTTAAGGTCGTAAAGCTTTTGAGATAAATCTACTTTATACACATGAGGTCTCTTTAAGCGCTTATACTCATCCCAAAGCGTCCCCATCTGCTCTTTATGATACGCCTGTATTTCCGGCAGAGAAGGCGATTTATATACCTGTCTGCCATCCTTGAAAATAGGCACCAGCAGCTCCTTAGCCGTAAAATTAGTAATGGTCATGCGCTTCCAGGTCTCAGCCGGATCAAAGATAGTCAGGGGCTGAGATTGATCTATCTCCTCTTCCTCAAGCGCTATCAAATCAGCCAGCGCCTTTCCCGAAGCGTTGTCATAAAGCCTGAACACCTTCTTGATACCCGGATTTGTCATCTTAACCGGATTTTCAGATATTTTCATCTTAGGGTATACCACTCCGTCCACAATTTCAGCAGAAAGCTTATATACGCCCCCCAGCGCAGGCAAATCGTCGCTGGTTATCATTTTAGTGCCCACTCCCCAAACGTCAATAGCGGCGCCCTGAGCCCGGAGATCCCAAATTACTTCCTCATCCAAATCTCCTGACACAAATATCTGCGCATCGTTAAAGCCGGCTTCATCCAGCATCGCCCGCGCCTTTTTGGAAAGATAGGCAAAATCGCCCGAATCCAGCCTTATGCCTACAGGCTTATAGCCCTGTTCGCGCAGCTCCTTAAAAACAGTTATAGCATTAGGCACCCCGCTCTTAAGAGTATCATAGGTATCTACTAAAAGCATGCAGCTAGTAGGATATACCTTCGCATACGCCCTAAACGCTTCTAATTCGCTCGGAAAGGACATTACCCAGCTATGCGCATGCGTTCCTTTAGCGGGCAATCCATACTGCTGACCGGTATAGACGTTGCTGGTAGCCACGCAGCCGCCTATTATTGAAGCACGCGCGCCGTATATGCCCGCGTCCGGCCCCTGCGCCCGCCTAAGCCCAAATTCCAGCACTCCCTTGCCGCCGGCGGCATACACTACCTTACTGGCTTTAGTAGCTATCAGAGTTTGATGATTTATAATATTCAGCAGAGCGGTCTCTATAAGCTGAGCCTGCATAATAGGCGCTTTTACGCGCAGCAGAGGCTCGGAAAAAAATACCGGCGTACCCTCGGGTATAGCATAAATATCGCCGGTAAATTTAAAATGGCGCAGATAGTCCATAAACTGCTCGTCAAAAATACCAAGTGACCGCAGATAATCCAAATCCTCCTCGGCAAAATGCAGATTATTTATATATTCTATAGCCTGCTCCAGGCCGGCCATAACCGCATAAACGCTGTTATTCTGCAAGGGTCGGAAAAACATATCGAATACCGCTGTATTCTTATCCATACCATATTTAAGATAACCATTCATCATGGTAAGCTGATATAAATCAGTCAGCATAGTTAAATTGCGCTGCATTTTTAATACTCCTCCGTCAGATATCGTCCTGTTCTTCCTCCGGACCGTTCGTCTCCGCGCTGGATGCCGTGTCCCCCTGTTCATCTGCCTGCGCGCCGTCCCCCTGTTCCTGCGGCCGCTCCTCCTGAGAGCTTTCTTCTGCCGAAATTACCTCGTCAGAGCCTTTGCCGCCCTCCTCGGCTTCGCCCTCTGAAACGGCGTTTTTACCCTTCTCCTCCGGAACGGGAACATAATATATTGAACCAGGCGTCGCGCAGCCGGCTAAACCCTTCTTAACCCTGGTATACATTATTATAAGATAAATTAAAGAAGCGGCAACCAAAGCCAGGCTTAAAAGATGGGAAACAGGCAAATTCAGGAAGTGCGTTTTAAGCTGGTCTGTCCTAAGCAGTTCCACCCCCGCTCTTTCAATCCCATAAAGCAGGAAATAATACGCGCATATCTCGCCCGAAAATTTCTGTCTGCGGCGGTACAGCACCAAAAACAAACATAAAAGCAGACACCACATTGATTCATAGAAGAACGTAGCCTGATACCAGCCCGCCTCCATTCCCAAAGGAGGATTTTCTATATAAGTAGCGTAAGGAAACCACTGCCAGCCAGGATCTGTAACAGGCTGCCCAAAAGCCTCCTGATTAATAAAGTTTCCCCACCGGCCAATCGCCTGGCCAATAGCAAGGCTGGGCGCGGCAATATCAAAAAGCACCGAGAGCTTTAATTTTTTTATCCGGCTGTAAACAAATATGCCCAGCGCGCCGCCTATTACTCCTCCGTATATGGCCAGGCCGCCGTCCCATATCCTGAATATCGCCATAAAATCATTCGCAAAGGTTCCCTGGGTATCAAATATTACATAATAAAGCCTGGCGAACACAATAGCGCATATAACTCCTATCAGAGTCATGTCCAGCACTACGTCCGTGCTTATTTTGCGCCGTTTGGCGTCCCATATGGCCAAACCTATACCCGCCGCTACACCCAAAGCTATAAGTATTCCGTACCAGCGGATATCTATACCCAAACCGAACAAATTCCTGATGGCAACCTTATCAATGGCTAAAAAACCCATCAAAGAACCCCCTTTAACAGTTTAATTCCAGCTCCTAAGCATTAAAGCAAAAGAAAGCCAAGCTTTATTACATTATAAATGCGCCTGTGAAATAAGTCAACAATGAGCAGCAAAAAAGCGGGACAAGTTTAAAAATAAACTTTCCCGCATAATTGTGTTTATAATGAATCGGAATAGGCTTTGCCGTTCCGTATATTATTATGGGCATTATCCAGACAATTATGCATGCTTTTCACATTTTCCTTCAAAAAACGCATTATGCTTTGATTGTATTGTCTAATCAGCTTTAATATTAATACCTCGATATAAGCGTTTTTAATTTTATCCCCCTACGAACAATATAAAATTCTCCATAAAAGTTATGAAAATTTATGAAAATATAATAACGCTATTGACTTAAATCCATACTCTTATATAATAACCATTAAGATATGAAAACGATTTCAAAGCAAGGAGGAAATGGCATGGCCACAATAAAAGACGTAGCTCAGCTTGCCGGCGTTTCCGCTTCCTCCGTCTCCCGTTACTTTAATAATAAAGAGCTTTTAAGCCCTGAAAGCCTAAAGCGCATTGAAAGCGCCGTGCATGAATTAAATTATTATCCAAGCTCTCTAGGCCGCAATCTGCGCTTTTCCCGTTCAGGCAAGCTGCTTGCTCTGCTGCCTACCATATCCAATCCGTTTTATCATCGTATACTAAATGCAATCAGCAAGGAATGCGAGCAATACGGTTATACTATGATAACCTGCACTACGGGCATGGATAAATATACCGAGCAGAATCTTTATCACATGCTGCACAGTCATTATGCCGACGGCGCAATAATTTTCGGAAGCGCCTTAGGAAAAAGCGAATTGGAGGGCCTTTTTAGAAAATATCCTATGGTGCAGTGCTGCGAATATATAGATGCGCAGCTGCCCGGAGTAGCTATAGATGATGAAACAGCCTCTTTTGAGGCGGTTAAGTACTTAATAGCCAGCGGATGTCGTTCCATAGCCATGGCCTCAGGCAATCCGCGCTTCAGCTCCACCCTGAAAAGAGAGACGGGCTATAAGCGCGCCCTAAACAGCGCCGGCTTAAAATTTGTATCCGAAAATATAATACGGGGAGATTACGGCTATAAGGGCGGACAGTCCATTATAAAAAGCCTGTTTTCCCGGCCCGGCGCTAAGCCGGACGCTCTTTTTGCCATTTCGGACGCCGTAGCTATAGGCGCTATAAAAGAGCTGCATGATATGGGCATAGAGGCCGGAAAGGATTTCTCGGTTATAGGATTTGATAATACCTCCCTTTCCTCCTGCTATATCCCCTCCCTTTCAACCGTCTCCCAGCCGCGCGAGGAGCTGGGAAGAACAGCCGCCCGGCTGTTTTTTGAACGCCTGGAAAATTCCAAGGCTTCGCCAAAGCTTATTACGCTTGAACACAAGCTGATAATAAGGGAATCCACAATAAATATTTTATGAGGTGATTTTATGCAAAAAGTAAGAGCCGCTATTATTGGATGCGGAGGCATCGCAAACGGCAAACACATGCCCGCGCTCAGAGAACTTAAGGATCAGGCCGAAATGGTCGCTTTCTGCGATATTATTCCTGAACGCGCCGAAAAAGCCAAAAAGGATTTTGGAACTCCTGACGCCAAGGTCTACACAGACTATAAAAAGCTGCTTGAGGACAAAAGCATAGATACCGTGCATGTATGCACGCCCAACCGCTCGCACAGCTTCATAAGCATAGACGCTATGGAAGCGGGCAAGCATGTAATCTGTGAAAAGCCCATGGCTAAAACCTATGCGGAGGCCAAGGATATGGTTGAATGCGCAAAGCGCACCGGCAAGATTCTCACCATAGGCTATCAGAACCGCTACCGCTCGGACAGCCAATTTATTAAAAACATGTGCAACGCCGGCGAGCTGGGCGAAATTTATTACGCCAAAGCAATGGCTGTGCGCCGCAGAGGCGTTCCAACCTGGGGCGTATTTACCAATGAATACGAGCAGGGCGGCGGACCCCTTATCGATATCGGCACCCACGCGCTCGACCTCACCCTGTGGATGATGGATAACTATAAACCCAAAATGGTTCTGGGCACTACCTTCCGCAAGCTGGCCGACAACAAGGAAACAGGCAATCCCTGGGCGGATTGGGATCCCAATGTATTTACAGTAGAGGACTCGGCTTTCGGCTTTATAGTAATGGAAAACGGCGCCGCTATCTCTCTTGAAAGCAGCTGGGCGTTAAATACTCTGGAAGTACGCGAAGCTCAGACTCTGCTCTGCGGCACCAAAGCCGGCGCGGATATGCTGGACGGAGTGCGTATAAACGGCGTGCACCACAACAAGCAGTACATAGAGCGTCCTGATCTTACAGGCGCAGGCGTAGCCTTCTTCGGCACCAGCAGCACTAACGAATCTGTTATCGAATGCGCTACTTTCCTGCGCGCCGTTACAGACGGAGCCGAGCTGACTGTCAAGCCTGAGCAGGCTATGGTGGTAACTCAAATACTTGAGGCTATTTATACTTCCGCTAAAACCGGCCAGCCCTTTATATTTTAAAATAATGGAGGTCAATCAATATGATAAACGTATTGATTTTTAACGAATTTTCCCACGAAAAGCAATGGGAAGCGCTGCGCAAGCCTTATCCGCAGTATATTCACGGCGCGCTCAAGGCCGCTGTAGAGAGCGAGGATGTAAAGGTTAAATGCGTTACCCTCGAAGACGAGGACTGCGGCATTAACGACCAGGTGCTTAAGGAAACCGACGTGCTTATATGGTGGGGCCACGCGCTGCATCATCTTGTGCCCGACCACGTTGTAGACTGCATCCAGCGCGCCGTCCTAAACGGCATGGGCTTTATCGCTTTGCATTCGTCGCATGTAAGCAAGCCCTTTACGCGCCTTATGGGAACTAGCTGCACGCTTAAATGGCGGGACAACGACCGCGAGCGCGTTTGGGTTACCGCCCCATCACATCCCATAGCTGCCGGACTGCCCGAATATTTCGAGCTTCCCCAGGAGGAAATGTACGGTGAATATTTTGATATTCCTACTCCTGACGAGGTAGTCTTTATGGGCTGGTTCGCAGGAGGCGAACTATTTCGCAGCGGCTGCACCTGGCGGCGCGGCCTGGGCAAGGTGTTTTATTTCCAGCCCGGGCACGAGGAATTCCCCATATACTATAACGAATACGTGGTAAAAATCCTTCAAAACGCCGTGCGCTGGGCCGCGCCTGTCAAGCGGATTGACGGCTTTATCTGCCCTAACGCGCCTCTGCTGGAAAAGAAATCCGACTAATTAGATTTCATAAGTTAGAATTATCCAGGCTGCCGCTGTTATCCTGGCGGAACGCGCGGCAGCCTAATTAAAAGAAAGGAATCCGGCCGGAGAAGTGCTCCGGCGGATAGAGGTAATAATTATGAAGCTTGGCGTATTTACCGTTTTACTTCAGGACAGGCCGCTGGACGACGCGCTGGCATACCTAAAAGGATTGGGCGTAGAAATGGTTGAAATAGGCTGCGGCGGGTTCCCCGGCAAGGCTCATTGCGACCCCGAAATCCTTTTAAAAGACGACATGGCCTTGGAGCAGTTTAAAAAGACTATAGAAAAGCACGGTATGGAGATTTCTGCCCTTAGCTGCCACGGCAACCCCATACATCCTAATAAGACCGTTGCCGAAAAGTATCTGTATGACCTTAAAAACGCTGTTTTACTGGCTGAAAAGCTGGGCATAGGCATTGTCAACACTTTTTCCGGCTGCCCGGGCGATTGTCCGGAATCCAAGTATCCCAACTGGGTAACCTGCCCTTGGCCGGAGGATTATTCAGAAGTGCTTAAATACCAGTGGGACGAAGTGCTCGTGCCCTTCTGGAGAGATTTTGTTAAGTTTGCTTCCTCGCATAACGTCAACAAGATAGCCTTTGAATTGCATCCGGGCTTCTGCGTATATAACGTTGAATCCATGCTTAAAATAAGAGAGGCCGTAGGAGAAAATCTCGGCGCAAACCTTGACCCCAGCCATCTGGTATGGCAGGGCGTAGATATGGTAGCCGTCATACGCAAGCTCAACAAGGCCATCTATCACTTCCATGCTAAGGACACCCGAATAGACAGAATCAATACTTCAGTTAACGGCGTGCTGGATACCAAGCCATACAGCGATGAAATAAACCGCTCCTGGATATTCCGTTCTGTCGGCTACGGGTCAGATTATCAGGCGTGGAAGGATATAATGAGCGCCCTGAGAATGGTTGGCTACGATTATGCCATAAGCATAGAACACGAAGACAGTCTTATGAAAAACAGCGAAGGACTGGAAAAGGCCTGCCGCTTCCTGCAGGAGGTTATAATCCGCGAGCCTATGGGCGAAATGTGGTGGGCATAAACTAACGAGGTGATAAAAATGAGAAACGGACTTGTAATAATAGGCTACGGCGGCATGGGAGAATGGCACGGCTATCACTTAACGCACAGCGTGCCCGAAGTTAATCTCAAGGGCGCTTACGACATACGCGAGGAAAGAATGGAGGTCGCCCGCAAGAACGGCATTCACACCTATTCCTCTTATGAGGAAGTGCTTTCCGACCCCGAGGTAAGCATTGTAATAATAGCCACCCCCAATAATTTTCATAAGCCCCTGGCTGAAGAGGCAATGCTCAGAGGCAAAGACGTTATACTGGAAAAGCCCGCCACAATGAACGCAGAGGAATTCGCTCAGCTTATGGAGCTTTCCAAGGTAACCGGCCGTCTGCTCACAACCCATCAGAACAGGCGCTGGGACGCAGATTATAACATTGTTAAAAAGATATATAAGGAAAGACTGCTCGGAGACGTTTATATGCTGGAAAACCGTGTTCAGGGTTCCAGGCAGGTGCTTAACGGCTGGAGAGGCGTAAAAGAAAACGGAGGCGGCATGGTTTACGACTGGGGCGTGCATCTTATCGACCAGTACATGGATATGATTGATTCGCCTGTAACCGAAGTATACGCCAATCTTTTTTCGCTGTATACAGACGAGGTGGACGATAATTTCAAAGCCATTTTAAGGTTTGAAAACAAGGTATCCGCGCTGGTTGAAGTAGCCATGAACTGCTTTATCCTTCATCCCCGCTGGCATGTATCGGCCGAAAACGGGACGGCCATTATAAACGACTGGGATTTAAACGGCAAGATGGTAGCTCTTTCGGACGATAAGGAATTAATTTGGGAGGAAAAGATAGTCTATACCTCCGCCGGCCCCACCCGTTCCATGGCTCCGCGTCCGCCCGAAACGACAATAGAAAAGCCGCTGCCCTCGGTGCAGGTAGACAGCGCCGACTTCTACCGCAATGTGCTTAAGGCCTCTAACGGCGAAGAAGAGCTGGTTGTTAAGCCTGAACAGACGCTGCGCGTGCTCAAGGTTATGGACGCCGTATTCCAGTCCGACCAGCTTGGTCAAAGCATAAAATGCAGAATTTAATATATATTTATTAAAATAATAAGCGCGGCCGCCAAAGCGGTCGCGCTTATTATTTCGCTCTGAAAGAATGTCCGGCATCTATGCCGCTTATAAATTAAGCCGCCCTACACTCTCTTTTTGCGCCGTAAAATATTTTACTGATTATCCTCAGATACCTGCTCCTGAGAAACAGCCGTATCGTCTGCAGGCTCCTGCTCTTTTAGGCTCTTCTTACGAGACTTCTCCCCTATGCTGAGAATAAGGTTAAGCACTATACCGAAAATCGCAGCGCCCGCTATACAGGGCACGTTTACTCCAAAGAAGGGAATATTGCCCCCGAAAGCATACTGACCGCCCAGTCCTATTATAACTATGCTGGCAATTACCGCAATGTTTTTAGAGCTGAACATATCTACGTTTTTCTGTATCATAATAGCCATTCCCTGAGCGGCTATAGCGCCGAAAAGATATATTTCAAGACCGCCTATAACTGCCAGCGGTATACCGTATATGCCCTGAATAAGCGGCGTAAAGAACGACATAACCATAGCCAGAATAGCCGCCGCAAATAGTACAGGCACCGAAAAAACCTTTGTAATGGCCATTGTGCTTATATTTTCCCCGTAATTAGTGCCAGCCGGGCCGCCTACAAAGCCTGAAATCATATCGCAGACGCCGTCGCCTATAAGGTTTAAGTGAAGCTTATCCGCTATATTATATTTTTTATTAACTTTCTTCTTTTTAGCTAAATCGTTCACATATATATCAAGCTGATAAACATGAGCCGTAGATTCCGGAATGGTAGCTATAGCTATCGGCATAATGGCAAAGACCGCTTCCCATGAAATCTTAGGCAAAGTAAAAGCCGGAACGGCGACAGGCCCGGCAGACCAAAGAGAACCAAGCGCCGCAGAATCTATGCTGCGGAACAAATTAAGCGAATCGCCCCCAAAGGCATAAAGCAGCCCAGCTACGGCGCAACCTACTCCCGCGCCCAGCAGCAGAGGCAATTGTCCTAAAAAGCCTTTAAGATAACGTGCAAACAGTACTGTAGAAAGCAGCGTCGCTAACGAAACCACCCACACCCAGTTTGAATTGGCCGCAGCAGCCGTCGCGCCCGCCGCAAGCGTCTGGGGCGCCGCGTCAGTTAAAGCGTTGCCAGCCAATGTAAGACCTATTATCATTGCCACAGGGCCGGTAATTGTAGGCGGGAGAATTTTTTCCACGGCGTTTCTGCCAGCCAGCCGCACTAAAAGACCCGCGGCTATTGAAACGAAACCAGACATTATAATGCCAAACTGCGCGTATGCTATTGCTTCTCCCGGCATAACCGGACTTGCACCGGCGAAAAATTGAGAAAGCTGCTCCTGAGCGGCAGGACTTAGCTTGTCTATTATGCTCTGGCTAGCCATAAGACTGGATACCGCCGTCAAATAAGAAAAGCTTGAGCCGTAATAAAGGGGTATCTTTTTGCCCGTTATAAGTATAAAGCAGATGGTTGCGAGTCCGCTTGCAAAAATGGTGGTGGAAACCTGAAACCCTGTAACAAGCGCAACCGTCACCGTCGCAGGGAACATAACTATTACCTGCTGAAGCGCATAAAGCAGAAGCTTTCCAATTGGCGGCCGCTCGTCGGGCAAATAACCGGCTACCGTCCGTTTGCCTGTGTTCATGTGTTTTCCTCTCTTCCATATTAAAAATTTGTTAAAAAACCTTTAAAATAATAGCACATTACACACAAAAAAACAAGCAAAATGCACTTATTTGTATAATTTTCAAAACAAAAATCCAGCGGATATTAAAAAGCTGTTATAAATATTAAGCTTAAGCCTTTCAGCTTATTGCAAAGCAAGCAGCGCATCGGCAATATCCGTATTAATACAAATAGATTGTTTTTCAATGCCATCAGGGCAGACGGCTTCTCCCAGATTGATGCAGGCATAAATCGCCTTAGGATTCTGATAGGTCATCCTCCAAAAAGGATATTTGATAATGGCAGGCGTATTGCCGCCCACGCCCAGCTCCAGAAAGAGGATATGCCGGTCCGCGTAGCTGCGCAGAAAATCCTTATAGCGCAGTAAAGCTTTATGCCAGCCTTCATCTTCTACAAAGGTCATATCTGCTCTCAGATTCATAGTCATAGGCGCGCCGCAAACTGGACAGTACGGCACTAGCTCGCCGGGAACCCTCATATTCTCCTGTTCCTTCAGCATCCTTTTGACTGCGGCTTCATTATCATAGGTTTTCTGGCAACAAGGTTTTGAACATTGCCAAAGGCCGTAATCTCCCTGTGTATAGAACAAACGGCTCTTATCAAATCCGGATTTCTGAAAATAGTGGTCTACATTGGTAGTCAGCACAAAATAATTTTTTCCCTCTATCAGCCGGAGAAGGTCGTTGTAAACCGGCTTTGGCGCATCCATATAACGGTTGATATAAATATACCGGCTCCAATACGCCCAGTATTCTTCCAAGCTGCCAAAGGGATAAAATCCGCCGGAATACATATCCCGGAACCCGTATCTTTCTATAAAGTCGCCAAAATACTTTTCAAAGCGTTCGCCAGTATAGGTAAATCCGGCCGAAGCAGATAGTCCGGCACCCGCGCCAATTACTATTGCGTCAGCCGCGTCCATCTCATTTTTCAGTTTTTCAATCTGCTCTGAGCAGTCTCTCATAGATGTCGTAATCCAGCTCTTTGAAAACATTAAAGATTACCTCAATTTTGTTTGGATTTTGTTGCTGCCATTCGGTCACCGTATGAATAGCCACCTGTGCCGCCAGTTCGTTCGGAAAACGGAACTCACCGGTAGAGATACAGCAAAATGCTACGCTGCACAGACCATGTTTCGCCGCCAAATCCATACAGGACCGATAACAGCCTGCCAGCAGCTCGCAGTCTGCCCTTGTAACTTCCCCGCAAATAATCGGACCAACGGTATGCAGCACACAGCGGCAGGGAAGGTTGTAGGCTTTTGTAATTTTTGCTTTACCGGTTTCCTCCTGAAGCCCCTGCCGCTTCATCAGCTCGGAGCACTCCATACGAAGCTGTACGCCGGCATAGGTGTGAACGGCGTTGTCAATACAGTCGTGACAGGGTACAAAACAGCCCAGCATCCTACTGTTTGCCGCATTGACGACAGCATCGGCGGCAAGGGTGGTAATATCGCCCCGCCAGAGATACAGCCCGGGCCGTACCGGCGTCAAATCCTGAAGTTTCGTTACGCCTCGCTCAGCAAGACGGCCGGACAGATAAGCGTCCTGTACTTTCAGGAATTCCCCGATGACAGGAGCAGGCGGGCGCACATTCATCAGGCTGCGCAGAAGCTGCCTCTTTTCAAAAAGAGAATCCGGCAGCCGTATGTTCTCATATTCTCTACTCTCCTTCAATAAATAGCGAATAAGAAAATCCAACCGTTCGTCCTGTATCATACCGCTACCTCCATTCCATTGCCTTTACAGGGCAGATTTCATAACAGAGCCGTACAGGTTCCTGCATAATGACCGCCAAGCAGGCGTCAAGTCAATAAAAATTTACATGCAGTCAGCCGCCGTCAATGATTGCGGCGGCAGTTATTTTTAGTATCTGCCCGCTAACATCATACTACTGTTCCTTGTCTGGGTAAAGCCGGGACTGATTTTCCAACAGTCCCGGCTGATTTGAATTCCCCAATTATGCAAAGAAGAAGCCCGCAGTCATATCCAAATAGTTTTGACCGCCGTATGCAGGATACTGTTTGCTGACCTTTGCCTTAAACTCGTCTGCACTTGCGCAGCCCGCCGCAATATTTTTAAGATTTTCCAGATAGTCGATTTTTGTCTGGGCATCCTTTAAATCCTCCGGCGTATAGTGAGAGGTGAGAATCAAATCATAGCCCTTTGCAATATAGCTGCGAAGCTCCGCAATCATAGCGTCCGCATGGCCGGCGCCCGCAACGATGGAGTGACAATCATGTCCCAGCATATGGGTATAAACCGCATTGATTTCGGGGAGCTCCACATCAAAGGCGTCCGCTGTCTGCTTAATCATAAAATCTATGCCTCCGATAGTTACTTTGCCCGGTTCTATCAAATGGGTAATTTTATGGACAGAAGAATCAAAAATTTGTCCAAACGAGCCGGTAAAATTATCAATCAGAGCCTTGCCGCCGCCGTTTTCGGAATAATCTACTGCATTCTGCGTTGCATATTTCGGCACATCGGGCAAAAAAGCCGCTCCTGCGCCGTGATAAGCAACAAGCATACCCTTTACTTCCATATCCTTCAAATATTCCGTAAGCTCTCTGATATTGTCAAAGAAGCAGGGGGACTCAATGATAACAGCCTTTCCGTTTTTCTCCACGACGAAAACCTCGTCGTCGATAAAATCATTGGTCTTATAGGCATGCAGCTTTATACCGCCAAAATCGTAAATATTCATTTCGCCTTTGGCGAGTTTTACAGATGTAAATGTATTTTTGTTCATGATAATAACCTCCTGAAAACGTTACTGTTTTTTCGAGCTCCGCAGCGGCCGTCCTCCGTAGCTCTTGTCTTTATTATAGCGCCTAAGATTCTATTGTAAAGTACGCACAATATTGTGCTGTAGTTACCAAAAAGATACTATTGAGTAGTTACCGGAAAGAAACAAATGCGTAGTTGCGGGTTTCCTGATAATTCTGAGCGTCCGCAAATTTTTTAAAAAATCTCTTTGCCAATAATTTTAAATAGAATTCTTGATTATTTTTAAGAGATATAATATAATTTATTTAAAGTTTCAAAAAGAAACTATAGTAAGGAGACGACGCTATGAGTGACCAAAAATCTGTAAAAGAGCTTCCAGCCTGCCCGGTGGAAACCACATTAACTTTAATTGGAGATAAATGGAAGGTTCTAATTTTACGCGACCTGATGCCAGGTACAAAGCGGTTTGGAGAGCTTAAAAAATCCGTTGGAAACGTATCGCAGAAAGTGCTGACTGCCCAGCTTCGGGCAATGGAGGAAAACGGCCTGCTTACCCGCACCGTATATGCCGAAGTTCCGCCAAGAGTGGAATATACATTAACTGAGCTTGGAAAAAGCCTGAAGCCTATCTTGGACACAATGTCAAACTGGGGAGAAGAATACAAGGCTTCCTTAAGCCAAAAGCAAGCAATCTCCTCTATATAACCGCGCTTATGAGTAAAAAATTAAAATTGAAAAAGCTGCTTACAAGCCGTTTTTAATGTATAAATTGCGCTTTGTTTACGGATATAAATATGTAAAGAAGCAATTGGTAAAAAACGGAATTGTTGTATCCGGAGGTAGCTTTGTATTTGCAGTTGATACCGTTTTGACTGGCTTAATTAAGACATCAACTAAAAAACATCTCTGTGAAGACGAAAAAAAGCCGCGAACCGATTATTAAGAAGAATAATTGCTGTGACAAAAAATCAGACAGTTTCCCCGTCTATTCACTAACTCTATAACGGCGTTGAATTATTACAAAGTGAAAATACAGATTTTTTAATATACACGTACCGCTATGGCGGAATGAAAAAATACTTAAGGAAATACGGCTTCAATAGTATAGCGGTTTTCCAGCTACCAGAAAAATCCGGCAGTTATTTACAAGTTGGTTTCTACAAAATGTACAGCCGAATTGTCCCAATATTTTTTATAAACCCTGCTTTCAACCCCATCAAGGTTAAGCTGATACATCCGGAATATAACCAAAATATTTTTCGGCTGCCATTGCTCTTCATAGGAATATTGGTATTTCATACCCACATTCCGCATGACGCCGCCGCTTCTGGGATTATTTCTGTCATGCGTTGCCGTGATATACGGTAAGCCGTCCTTTTTTACTTGTTCTATGACAGCTTTGCCTGCTTCCGTAACAATACCTTTATGCCAGAATTCTTTGCGAAGCCCATATCCGAAATCGTGATGTTCTTCCATATCGACTTTGATATAGCCAATTGGATAGTCATCCTCTTTTAAACAGATTGCATATGCATATGCCTGTGGCTGAGCGTATTTTTCAGCGTATCTCTCCTTGTAAAACCTCTTTGCTTCATCTATGTCTTTTAAAGGATACCATGGCAAAAACTGATTCACTTCCTTATCTTGAAGGATAAGAAATAGCGCCTCTATATCCTGTTCTGTAAATTTTCTTAAAATCAAACGCTCTGTTTTTAAAACGGGCGTATTCATTTGGTTTCCTCCGTTATTAAAATTCTCTATTGACATCCGGGGAAAGACTCATATACAAAAGGGGGTATGGCTTTCCCTGTTCGTCCTGGTCGGTCCTTTTATAGACGCGGAAACCCATGTGTTCATAAAATCCTTTGGCCTGCGGGTTCTGCTCATTTACCGCTAACCGCTCGACAGCATAGCGTTTAATCCCGTATTGTATTAGGCGTTTCCCCAGTCCCCTTCCCCGTTCTTCAGATGAAATAAACAGCATTTCCAACGTACCGTTCTCAATTCCCATAAAGGCCACAGGGCTACCCGCTTCATTTTTCGCAATAATTAAATGGGTAATTTCATTCAACGCTTGTGGGACATATTTTTTAATGCTTTTTATTTCATCGTTCGACAAAAACAGATGAGTCGCTATTACAGAACTTTCCCATACTTCCAGCAGTCGGTTGAGCAAATCCGGCGTTCTATACGTTACTTCTACTATTCGCATATTTTACTCCCATTTATTTACCCTAAATTGACAAGTGTATACACGCCTCCAGCGGTCTGATTTCGGCATTTTCTGCGTCATCGTTAATGGGCGTACGTTCAGTACGCCTCATTCCGCTTCCTTGAAAATGCCGAAATCAAACCTGCTGGAGGCCGAAGAATCAGAC